>JBBROE010000028.1:0-38375 GCA_038229695.1 Chitinophagales bacterium
AATTCGAAGGAAGGCTGCGGCTTATTCCATCCGCGGGGTGTGAAGCCTGTACCCAGGTAAATGACTGCATCGATGGGTATTTTTTTCTGGCGGAACGTATCCACGATGCCCTGCAGTTGCGTATCGCTGGCGAGTGTGCGGTGGGATTGCATATAGCCAAGTGCCCATTTTGGCGGCATGGCGGCGGGACCGGTGATGAGGGACCAATCCTTCATCAATGCAGCCGGGTCGTGGGCATCAAAAACAAATAGATCGAACAGGCCGGGTACGATGCTTCTAACCGGAGGCAGGCCTTTGCCGTTGTTCTGTTGCTGGTTCTGCTGGTTCTGCACCCCGGGAGTTTTGGCGGGGTGGTAAGAAATGAAGTAACCGAGGTCTTTTGATCGTAAATCCACCTGCACCCAGGGCGCCACCACAAAAATTGCCCATCCTTTTGTGCCCAGCAGCATGGGTGCGGGGTTGCGGGAGCCGTATGCCCCGCTCTGCCACCGTGGCTGCATGCTATCGTACACACCGCGGCGATCGAACTGCACGGCTTCATTGCGCCAGTTTACTCCGGCGTCGGGCCTGGGTCCGCCCTCCCCCATGCCGAGCACCGGCTGATCATCCAGGCGGAACTGCAGCCGTCCGTCGGGCAGAAACGACAACTCCTGTACCGGTTGTCCATGTACGGTAGTGATACTGACGCGCAGGGGATGCGGGCGCACCCATATCATAAACCCGTTAAGGGTCTTCCTGGTCGGTTTAGTACAGGTAAACAGTCGGATGGCCACCGCATTTTGCAGTGGAGCCAGGGCAGGGTTGCCCGAAGCATCCGGCCGGTAGCTGTCCGGTTTCAGTGTAATGCGCAGGCTGTGTTTTCCGGCGGCACGCACAATGAGCTGTGCAGGTTTACCATTGACCGTGATGCGCTGCGAAAAACCAGCCAGCGGTACAGCAAGCAGCACTGCTGCGGTTATGCAGCAGGAGATAATTAGTCGCCCCATATAAAAGCGATTTACCGGCTTACTAATCCCGGCGGTTGTTGTTTTGAAACCTGGGCAGGCCCTGCATGTCTTTGTGATAAGGCTGCAGGGCTGATTTCACTTTGTTATAATCGGTCAGTACTTTCTGCAGGCGGCCATCTAAGAGTTCGTACACTTCTGCATCCTGGCTGGTAGGCGGGGCATCCGCACTGCTTATGGCCGCCTCTTTTGACATAGCCAGGAATTGTTCCAGCAACTGGTCCGGGTTGCGAAAGGCATCCTGCCGTGCGCCGGTCTGGTAAATATCATGTACCTGACCTTCCAGCTGCCAGAGAAGCTCTTCCATTTGAACAGCCTGTTTTTTCCGGGAAGCAGAAATACGGCCGGAATCAACCATCTGCAACAATGCAGCGCGGATGGTTTCCATTTCATCAATCAGCCGGAAGCAGGTCTTTTCATTGTTGTACAGCTTCATGGCCAGCTGGTGCTGCAACAGGATATCTGCCATTGAACCGGTGGTATTCGGGTCTTTCAGTACCTCCACCGGTTCTTTATAAATTTTATCGCCAATTTTCAATTCCACCGTGTAGGCTCCCGGTGGCACGAGTGGCGGTGTAAGACCCGGTCCTACATCGAGGTCATAGATATACATCGCCCGTTTGCCTACGGCATCCAGTTTCACAAAGTTGAGGCCTCTCGGTTTAGTGCGCAAAGCCGGCGCCTCCAGGGGTTCATAACTCAGGTTCCACCACACGCGGTTGACCCCCGGCAAGTTGTGTCCCTTCATTTTTTTTACAGTTGCTCCCTGTTCATCCCGGATAATGATATAGGGGGTATCGGCAGCGGCCTGTTTGAGAAAATAGCTGATGGCTGTACCATAATGGGGGTTTTCGCCGGTGATGAAGCTGGCTTCCGAGTGGATCCCATTTTTGGGTTGAAAGCGATACGCTTTTTTTACGGTGAACAGGTGAGCGTCTTCCTGCTGCACGGCAGCAGACAATTGCCTGAATGGCGTGATGTCGTCCAGGATATAAAAGCCGCGGCCAAAGGTGGCGAGTACGAGGTCGCTAAAATTTTTCTGGATAACGATGCCATAAATCGGTGATGGGGGCAGGTCATTTTTCAGGTGTATCCAGTGTATGCCATCATCAGGGGAGAAGTAGAGCGCATTGTCGGTGCCGGCCCAAAGTAATCCTTTTTGCGCCGGGTCTTCTTTTACCTGGTGAACGAAGGCTGCATTGGATTTGGGAATGGCGCTGCTAATCACTTTCCAGCTTTGACCGTAATCTGCCGTTTTGTAGATATAAGGGTTGAAGTCGCCAACCTGGTGAAGATCCACGGAAATATAAGCGGTCCCCTCGTCAAAGGCGGATGGTTCGATATTGCTGATGGTACCCCATTTGGGCAGACCGGTAATATTGGCTGTGATGTTTGTCCAATTTTTTCCGCCGTCTTTGGTAAGATTTACCTGGCCGTCGTTGCTGCCTGTCCAGATAAGTCCTTCCCTGAGTGGTGATTCAATAATACTGAACAGCGTGCAGCCATCGAAGGTCATCAGGTTATCTGAATTGGTACCCCCCGAATTTTGCTGGTGTGATTTATCGTTGGTGGTGAGATCCGGGCTGATGATCGTCCAGTGCTGGCCGCCGTCTGTGGTCTGGTGGACAAACTGGCTACCGATCAGCACCTTGTTGTGGTTATGGGTGGAGATGGTCAGGGGGAAATTCCAGTGCCAGCGGTATTTCAGATCTGCGGGCGTCCATCCGTAAGCGGCTTCGGGCCAGGCGCGGACATCGTGGGCGTGCCCAGTTTTAATGTCGAAGACGTCCAGGCCCCCGTCGTAGCAGCCAGACCAGACGATGTTGTTATCCACCGGATCCGGTTGCGCATACCCGCTTTCACAACCGCCGACGCCGGTCCATAAGCCGAGTGGAATATTGCCCTGCAGGCTGTTGGACGGTCCGCGGTAGGAATAGCCATCCTGGCGGTTGCCATACACAAAATAGGGAACCTGGTTATCGACCGAAACGTGGTACATCTGTGCGATGGGCAGGTTGAAGTTCTGCCAGGTTTTGCCGTCGTTGAGGGTCATGTTGAGACAGCCGTCGTGTGCCACCATAATGCGTTTTGCATTAGTGGGATCGAACCACATGTCGTGGTTATCGCCGCCGGGCCGGTAGTTGCCGTTGCCGTTAAAGGTTTTACCGCCATCGTTGGATTGCATGATGGTGACGCAGATGGTATAGAGGCGATTGGGATCCTGCGGCGAGACGCGGACACGGGTATAGTAAGGGGCGCGTTGAGCCATAGAATTGTTCTGGTAGAGCAGTGTCCAGTGTTCGCCGGCGTCTTCTGATTTATAGAGCCCAGGCGTTTTGTCCTCTATCAGCGCATATACGATACCGGGAGAAGATACGGCCACGTCGACCGAGGTCTTCCCCACCGGGTGGTCCGGTCCGCCTGGAAGCCCGTTCCGGAGGGGCTTCCAGGTGGCGCCGCCATCCGTTGTTTTGTAGATACCGCTGCCCGGGCCGCCGCTGCTGAGTTTCCACGTTTTAATATCGATTTGCCACATGGCTGCGTAGAGCGTGTCAGGGTGTTGGGGATCGATGGAAAGATCCGAGCAACCCGTGTTCTCGTCCACGAACAACACGCGGGTCCAGGACTTTCCACCGTCCGTTGTTTTGTAGACACCGCGTTCCTGCTGGGGGGTATTGGTATTGCCGAGGGCAGCGACGTAGACGACATTTGAGTTGTGGGGATCGATGATCACCCGGCTGATGCGCGCGGTCGGCTGCAGCCCCATGTTGACCCAGGTTCTGCCGGAGTCCACCGATTTGTATACCCCGTTTCCGATGGCGTGGGCCGGGCGGATAAGAAAAGATTCTCCTGTTCCTGCCCAGACCACGGCATTATCCGATGGGGCGATAGCGAGCGCGCCGATACTGGAATTGTCCTGCTGGTCGAATATCGGCGTCCAGCTTACGCCGCCGTCTGTCGTTTTAAAAATACCGCCCGATGCAGCCCCCACATAAGCGACCATCGGGTTGCCGGGTTCACCTGCGACGGCGATGGCGCGGTTGCCATCGGGGCCGATAAAACGAAAGTGAAACTGGGTGAGCTGGGCACTGTCCGGGATTTGGCAAAAAGAAGTGCAACAAAAAATGCAGGCGAGCAACGACAGCACAAATTTGAACATAAGCAGGAATGTTTTAAGGAGAGCTGGAAGGTATTTAAAAAAAGGCAAATTTGTTTGCGGTAAGCGGCTCATGTTTTAATGCTGGCGGTATTTCTTGGTGTATACGGTTCAGCAGCGTTTAACTGTTGAAGGGTGCGACGCAACGATGCTGAGTGGTGAACCACTGCCGGTATCAAAAAAATTAAAAAACGTTGAACTGACCGGATGTCGTGGTAGGGCTGCGTTGCAATGCGGTCGCCTGTAGGAAGTAATCGAAGGTGAACCGGTGAGCGGTGGCGGCGTTATGGGTGTGGTAGGGTATTCATCTGTTGCTGGCGGGGTTTGGCGGTACAGGCGCGGCATATTTGAAAAAGGGTAGCTAACCGAAATGCGAATCCGCCGAATAGCATGAAAACAATACTGGTAAGGGCATTCTATTTCCTGTTCATTTTTTCCTGGCTTCCGGGGTAAGCGGTTAGGAATACCGGCAGATTTGGAATATTTTTCAGTTTCCGGCTGGATTTCCAAGCCAGGTGCGGCATCCGCCCAATGCCGGCTATTTTTCTCTTTCGAGGCTGCACACCGTCGGCCCGTGTTTTTTACAGCAGCCAATTGCATGACTACCCCACTACCGGATGCCCGTTGCGCTGGCTGGCCAGTCGCTTTTTAATTTTCATCATTATCCTGTCCGGGGTTATCCTGGGCAGGTTAGAGATAAACCAGGTCAAAAAGCCGACTTTCTTACTTCCCCTTCCATACAAAAGGTGCTTCACCGCGGCAGTGGCAACGTCGGTGGCCGGGATGGGTTTATTCGATTCATAAGCGTTTGTATTTAACATGCCCGCCGTGTTGAAATCTGTCGCCACCGGTCCGGGGCACAATGCCTTGATCTCGATACCGGTTCCATCGTATTCAGCAGCCAGGGTCTCTGTAAATGACAACACAAATGCTTTTGTAGCAGAATAGACGCTGTAGTAGGGAAAGGGAAGGTAGGACAGCAGGGAGGCCATGTTCATAAGCCGTCCGTAACCATCCGCTTTCATATCGGCCAGGAAGAGCCGGGAGAGAATCATCAACGCCGTAATGTTTACGTTCACCATGCCGACCTGAACATCAAGCGGCAGGTCAGTAAATTTTCCATAGGCACCAAAACCGGCGTTGTTGATAAGTGCGGAGACACGGAGGCAACGATCTTTTATGGCATGATACAATTGTTCGGCATTTCCGGGAATGGATAAATCAACCTGGAATGTATGCACCGCGACTGGATTGTTTTGGATGATTTCATGCTTCAGCTGGTCAAGCCGGTTGATTCTCCTCGCAACAAGGATAAGATCAAATTCTTCTTTAGCCAGCAACTTTGCCATTTCATAACCAATGCCGGATGATGCCCCGGTCAGCAGTACAACTTCTTTCATACTTTTTTTTGTTGAATAATAATTGATGATACGCTGCTGCAGGAAGTATTCATTTTTCCTCCTGCTGTATTTCAATAGCGGGTGGAATAAGTTTATACATAACCGGTGTCACGATCCTCGATAGGAGCGTTGAACTTACAAGGCCGCCGATCAGTACCAATGCCAGTGGGGATATCTGTGGATTGGTATTGAGGGCCAGCGGGATTAATCCACCGATGGCAGTTAGTGAGGTAAGCACAACCGGCAGAAATCTTATCTCGCCCGCTTGTTCAATCGCCCTGTTGAGATCCTCCCCCTGTTGCCTTAACTGGTTGGTGAAGTCGACCAGCAGGATGGAGTTCTTAACCTCGATACCGGCGAGACCGATAAAACCAATGATCGCGATAAACGACATGGGATTACCGGTCAGCCAAAGCATGGTGACGCCACCAACCACACCCAGCGGGATGACTGAAAGAACGATGAGGATACCCTTGAAAATCTTGAACTGGAGGATCAAGACGGCGATAAAGAGGAATACGGTCAATACGATTACCGAAATGAAACCGCCACCAAAAGCATCTCCTTCACTTTCCGCCTCGCCTGACAGCGCATAGTGATAACCCATTGGCATCTTAAGGGCATTGAGTTTGGGAATGATTTCTTTAAGTACTGCGTTAGCCAGTGCATTTTTTTTAGTATTCGCGGTAATCCTGGCAAAACGATTCTTATTGAAATGGTTGACCGTGGTGGGCGAGGTTCCGAATGCTACGTTGGCTACCTGGCTGAATAATACCGGTGTTCCCTTCATATTAGTTACGACAAGGTTGTTAAATACATCGAGTGTTGGCATCCTGGTCTTGCTAAGGTCCACCATCACTTTATAATCGTCTGATTTTTCATCGGTGAATGTGCCTACCTGTAAGCCGGCAACAGCCATTCGTACGGTCCTCGCGATATCGACGGTGAGAACGCCAAGCGTCCTGGCTTTTTCCCTATTCACATCGATTTTGATATCGGTTTTTAAAACATTCAGTTCATTGTTCGTGTAAATTGTCCCTGGATTTGATTTTACAATTTGCTCAACCTGGTAAGAGAGTTTCCGCAACGTGTCCGGGTTATCCCCAAATACCCGGATAGAAATAGGCGCTTCAATGGGGGGGCCCTGTTCAAAATCCTTCACTTCCAAAATGGCATATGGAAAATAACCAAAGCGCCTGCGCAGTTGATCCATCAGCCGCTTTTTTACAACGGGTCTGGCATGGGCATCCAGCTGGACGAAAATTTGTGAAAAGTCGATCCTGTCTTCCTGCTGCGATACATTGTAATAGATCTGCGGATTCCCTCTCCCTACATTCGCTGTGAAATACCGGATTTCACTATAATTTTTCAAGCTGTCCTCCACCATTTTTGTAATCCGGTCGCTTTCTTCAAGGCTTGTTTGCCGGGGCATCCGGAGGTTGATAAGGAATATCGGTTTTTCTGAAGTTGGGAACAACTTGAAACCGATGAGGGGAAACAAGACCAGTGATCCGGCAAAAAGACCAAAGGCGCAGACGAGGGTGAGCACCGGCCGTTTCAGGCAGGCCGCCATCATTTTCGAATAGGTGGCGCGGATTATTTTTTTCAGTAGCCTCAAAGAAAAATTACCTTCCGGGTTTGTATGGGCTTTTAGCAGGCTGCCTGCCAGAAATGGCACCACCGTTAATGACACAATCAGGGAAGCCAGGACGCTGCATATGACCGCCATGGGCAACCCCCGGACAAATTCACCTGGCCCGCCCGGGAGGAATATCATGGGCAGGAAAGAAATGGCGAGTGTCACGGTACAACCCAATACGGCAAGGCTAATCTGTTTGGTTGCCTTCACTGCCGCTACTTTTTTTGAATAGCCGTCCCTTAACCAGCGTTCAATATTCTCTACCACTACGATGCTGTCGTCTACCAGCAGGCCCAGCGCCACCACCAGCCCGACGATACTCAATTGGTTAAGAGAATAGCCAAAGAGGTTGAGGCCTACCAGTCCCAGGGCAAGAGAAAGGGGGATGGCGATCATCACAATCAGCGAGGCCCGGGATCCAAGGGGAAGCAGGGTCACCAGCACCAACAGGATGGCTATCAAAAAGTCAATGCCCAACCCCGATAGGCGGAGTGCAACATTGTCTGCCTGGTCAAAGTTTTTTATAAGTTTTATTCGCGCAGGGAGGGTCTTTTCGAAGGCTGCCAGCAGGGGCTGAAACTGGCGCTGGGTAACGGCGATGTTGGCGCCCTTCCTTTGAGCGGCAGTCACCAGCACGCATCGATGCCTGTTGATCCGGGTGATATGTTGCTGCACTTCACTTACGAGACCGACGGTCGCAATATCCTTTAGGCAGATAATTTTGCCGTTAAAATTATACACTACCGTATTGGCAATGTCAGCTACACTGCCAGGACGCGCGGCTGTTTTTATATTAAAGGTCTTCGTCCCGGCTGTTATGCTGCCGCCCGGGATATTGGCTTGTTCGCTTTGCAGGCTGGCGATGGCGATGTTGACGGGTATGCCTAGCCGGGCCATTTTATCCAGTTGCAGGTTCACCCTCACTTCCTGTGCCGGGAGGCCCGAGACGCTCACTTTCTTTAAATCGGGCACCTTTTCAAGGGCATCTTTCAGATCATCCGCATATTGCTTCAACAGGGTGAATGAGGCATTTTCTGATACCAGGGCTAACTGCAGAATATTGACATCGGTAGGATCGATCTTTTTTATTTCAATGCTTTCTATATCCGTGGGCAATTGATTCCGGAGGGCATTAATCTCGCGGACAAGTTCCTGGTATTTATTGTCGACATTTTCGCCATACTTGAAATCCACTTTCACAATGGCCACACCGTCCTGTATTTCCGTTGTGATTTTATCGATATTTTCCAGTTCATACAGTTTATTCTCAATAGGTTTTACGACAAGTTCCTCCATATCTTTTGGGCTGGTGCCGGGATAGATGATTACGACCGGGTAAGACGGCGGGTTGATCTGCGGATCCTCCGCTCTTGGCATAGTCAGCAGTGTAACCGTCCCTAGTACGGCTATCATAACAAACATCACCAGCGTAAACTGGTAATTCTTCACTGAAAAATCTGTCAGGTTCATACCGTTATTTGATAATGTTAATAGTGGAGTTTTCGTTGAGGAAGGCACTGTTAGAGACAATCACTTCCGTGATATTTTCCAGGCCCGACCGGATATAGACCTGGTGGTTATCGAAACTTTCGATGGTCACCGGAATTCGTTTCACCCGGGTGGCACCATCGGGTACAAAAACAAAGGCCGCATTTCCATCGGCTTCTACCAAAGCCTCATAAGGAATATGCTGGAGGATTTTGCCTTTAATCGGGAATATGGTGGCTTTGGCAAACATACCGATCGCAGGATGACTGCCATGTAAATCCAGTTTCAATTCTACGGTGAGAGCCCCGCTGTTGGGGTCGGCCGCCAGCGATTTTCTGAATAGTACGCCAGGGAATATTTTACCCGGGAAAGCATCAATTGTAACCGTTGCTTTTACCCCTGCCTGAATAGCAGCCCATTCCGCATCGGTTACGCCCAGTTTTACGGTCCAGTCCCTGTTAGCCGATGTTTCATTAATCGCCAAAACAGGCGAACCAGGCGCGATCACTTCGCTTTCATTGGCCAGCTTAGACGTGACGAACCCGTCACTTTCCGCATTAATTGACGCAAACCTTTTATTGAAGGCGACCGCCGAAACGGACTTATCAGCCATTTCCAGGCTGGTCTTTACATTCTGAAATTGTTCTAAGGTGGCCACACTGTCCTGGTAAAGATGGTAGGTCCGGGTATAATCCCGTTTTGCTCCTCGTAGCCAAGGGATGCCAGGGATAGTTGTGCATCTATTTCGGTGGGTTTTAAGGTTGCCAGCCGCTGGCCCTTCTTAACGAATTCGCCTTCACTGACACCTATTTTTTCAATCACGCCACCAATTTTGAACGCATAGCGGGTTTCCGCTGCAGTGGTAACCAGCCCGTTTGCTTTAATCAGGGCTGGAGCATCACCGGATTGCACCCTGGCTGTTGTAACCGAGATGGTTTCAGCTGACATTTCGGTGTTATGCTCATTGGGGTTCCCGTTGCCGCAAGACAACAGCAGCGTGGCTGTGACCACTGCGAGCCCGGTAAAAAATACGCTTTGAAACATAAGGATGGTTTTGATTATTTAAGGGGATAGCCTGCGTTGGCCCGTTCAATTTCTGCAGCCTTTATCCACGCGTCGAACAGGGAGATATTTAGTTGAAGTTGTGCTGTGATAAGCTGATTTTGCGCATCCAGGAGTTCGATATACAATGCCTGGCCCTCCTTGTACAACCGCGAAATATCGGTATTATATCTCCGGGAGAAGCTCACCTGGTCCAGGGCCGCCCGATACCGTGAAACGGCCGCCGAATAGGAGTTGACAGAAAGCGTTACCTGTAACTTCAACTCCTGTGTTACGTAGTTAACCCGGTACAGCAACACCCGCCCGTCAACCTCGGCCTGCTGGATTTTATATTTATTTTTATTGCCTGAGAAAATATTCCATTGCAGGGAAAGACCTGCCAGATAGTAGAGCGACTTACGGTTCACTTCGGATCCAAAACCCTGGGAGCCGAGGTCAGCAAAAGCATTTATCGTAGGGCGGATATAGGACCTGGCGAGTGCAGTAACCTGCTTATTGATGGTAACCGTTTCGTTCAGCTTTGCCAGTTCTTCCCGGTTGCCGACGGCGGTATCATTTTCCCGTGCAATGGCAGGCAGGGAGCTTATACTGTCTGGTACAATCACCGTTTTCAAATCCCTGTTCAGGAGAAAATTAAAACTGGCGGCGGCGTTATTTTTGTCCTGGATGGCCGATTCGAGCGACGCGTTGTATTTGCTTATCTCGTTATCGCTTCTGATAACCGAGGTACGGTTTATTTTCTGATTATTAAAAAGCGCAGTATTGATGCGGAGATTTTCTCTCGCCAGGGATAGAGCTGCTTCGTAGATGTTTACCGTTGCCGCGGCCTGTAAATATTTGTAGTAAGTTGTTTTGACTTCTTTTACCAGCTCTCTTTTATACCGTGCCGTTTCAATTTCCTGAACGTTGTAATTTGAAGTGGCTATTTTCCTGTTGTATTTAATGCCTGCATTCAGGAGCGGAAACGATGTTCTTACCCTGGCATCATAAAAGTTGTTGGGGTTGAGTAGTATACTTTGGTTTTGGACCTCGGGAAAGTTCCCCCTGCCCGTCAGCCGGTTAAGGGCTTTGTAAACCGGGTTCAACAAGTCTCCTGCGGGAAAATTAATCCTCCTGCCCCCATCCGCGAGGCTATACGTGGCGTTAAAACCAATGGTCGGGACAGCGTTTGCTTTTGCCTCTTTGACGGCGTAGCTGCTTTTAGCAAGGAGCAACTGTTGCTGGTGCACAGATTCGTTGCCGGTCAATGCGGCATTGATGTAGGCGTCTACATGGGTTTGCCCGTATGCGCCAGTGGCGATTAGCCATAACATAACCAGTTGGTAACGTTTCATTTTTTTAATTTGAACTACGATATATTTATGAACAATGTTCATTTGTGTAGCAAAAAAAATTACAGCTTATCCAGGATTTTTAAAAATTCACCATAGCCCTGTTCTACAATGTTTACCGGGTTGTTGAGGTTGACGCCCTTTGTGCGTTCCCTGATTTCCAGGCTGCACATACCATGCACGCAGCTCCAGATCAAAAAGGACAGCGGTTCCGGTTCATGTCCCTGAAAATATCCTTTGTCAAGGCAATCCTTCACCGTTGTTTTTAACACGTCAAAAGTGCCCTTCCCTTCATTCCACTCTTCTTCGTTTATGGCATCCAGGAAATCGATGGGTGCTTTGAGATTGAACATCAGGTCATACATGTCCCGGTGTTCCATGGCAAACTGGATATAAACCTTTCCCATTGCTTTCAGTCGTTCCATCGGTTCTTTCACGGTACGCAGTACAATGAACTGGCTGCCTAATTCCTGGAACCCCTGGGTATGTAACGCGTGGAGTATTTCGTTTTTGTTTTTGAAATACTTATACACCGTGCCAATGCTATAATCGATAGCACTGGCAATAGCCCGGATAGTGGTATGTTCGATCCCTTTTTCGACGAATAATTTCCTGGCACCCGACAAAATCAAAGCACTTAAATCCTCCCGCTCCCGGGCTTTTCTATCGGCTGTAGTCATAAATTATACTCCTTTGCAAATAAAGTGAACCTTGTTCACTTTTCCAAAAAAAATTGCTTCTATTCAGTGGAAGGGATATTGCCTGATAAAAAAGGGGGCCGATCAGGGCCCCTTCACTTTTCTGCATGCATAGCGAGGTACAGGTGATTTCTTATAGCCTGACAGCTGCTCGCCCAGCGCCTGTTATGGAGTAAAACTATTTCTGTAACATTTGGCGTGGCGCCAATCATCCGGCAGGGGTTATCTTCGGCAAAATGCTCGCGCCAATTCTTTCTTACCATTTCATCGGGTGGTAAAACTACTACTTGACCCCCGGATTGATTCCAGTATCGTTCCCGCCTATACGTGTCCAGCACCAGGAATCGATTGATCACCGCCATAGTAAGGGTCCTCCCCGGTTTACAGACAGGATAATAAACCGCAACAAACGGCAGCGCCGCATTAATGCTGGAATCATTCGCGTAGTATATCACCGAAATGCAGGAACCGGACAAATCACCCTACTACTCAATGAGTAGGTTGACTGGCTGGCGTTTTTAAAGCTGGCGCTTCTTGGTTGTACGCTGCCGGAAGGAGCTGCAAATAAT
Source organism: Chitinophagales bacterium (assembly GCA_038229695.1). GTDB lineage: Bacteria > Bacteroidota > Bacteroidia > Chitinophagales > Chitinophagaceae > JACMLD01. Next base: position 12,349 of record JBBROE010000028.1, read on the forward strand.
GGTAAATGTCGCTGATCCGGGAAGCACTGGTTGTTTCACAATTACGCTGTTTTGTTACCTCATTGCAGGTTTTGATCAATCGCTTTTAGCAACGGGGATGTAGTTTTTAAAGACTACCTTACCCCTTCCAGTTTGCAGCCCGGATGAGAACAATTCCACCACCAATGCCTAATACCCTGTCTTTTGAAACTTTATATTAAAAATATGGTGTGCATCCGCTGCAAAATGCTGGTAAAAGACGAGCTGGTGAAACTTGGCATTCAGCCAATTTCAGTTGACCTGGGAGAAACAGAAATCATGGATAGTGTTTCAGCCGATACCTGGCTTACGATCAAAACCAACCTTTTAAAATGGGGACTCGAGCTGATGGATGACAAGAAAAGCATCCTGATACAAAAAGTTAAGAATGTCATCATTGAACTCGTACACTATTCCGAAGAACCTTTGTCTGTCAACTTATCCGTCTACCTTGCTGACAAACTGAATCATGATTACACGTACCTGTCCAATCTTTTTTCAGAGGCACAGGGCACTACCATCGAGAAGTTTTTTATTCTCCATAAGATTGAAAGGGTAAAGGAATTGCTGGTGTATGATGAACTTACGCTGACAGAAATCGCTTTCCGCCTCCACTATAGCAGCGTTTCGCATTTATCGACACAGTTTAAAAAAACAACTGGCCTGACCCCCTCCTATTTCAGGCAACTAAAAGACAAAAGACGATCAATGCTTGAGGACCTGTAGCCGAATATTACGCCTACCCACTTTTTATAATTGTCAGGGCCATCTTGGATCGCTTATCCGGCGCTACATGACGCTTGAAATGACCGGAGGGTAACGATGCCATCTCCTGTTTTTAGCAAATTAGCCACGTGGCTGGCTGTTGACAATTTCCGCCTGACCGTCGATAGGTTGTACAAAGTTGTCATGCGAAGTTTTTTCCATTACCGCTTTCCAATTATCAAACAACATCCCCCTGATGTTGCCGCTTGATTGCTCAATGCTGGTTTAATACTCCGAATTTGCCGTATACTCAAATATCTCAATAACAATATGGCCCGTTAATTCTTCCAGTGCTCAGCTCAGTTTTTTCTTAACCATCTGCTTGCATAATCGTATGTTTTAATTCTTCAGGAAACCTGCAGCGAATATTAACAGGCTACTATTATCCACAGGGACATGATTTTCCTTACCCTCTCCCGGCGTAACAAACTTGTACATTAGAGGTAAATTTTTTAGTCTGGAATTCGTTACGATATCACCGGCAAATGTTACATAATTCACGGTTGGGATGAGCAAAATGATATAATTTCTTTACCGAATCATATAACATACTTAGCGTTGTTCCGACTGACCTTTAGGAAATGCAATTAAATAGCCTGACAGCCTCAATTCCCAGGGACACCATCGAAAAGCCCGGTGTTGAAACAGCACTCCGGAAAACCTGGGCTGTAGCGGATAAGAGTATATTCGTTCGGCTGTCGCATCAACAGGAAATTTTATCCGCACCGTACAGTCCAAGCGCCAGCATGACGAGGCCGGGTTGATAGCGCTGACGATTTAAGGCGTACTTTCTGTCATTAACCAGCTTCGGCTGACGGGTGGAGAAAACAGCAGTGGAATAATAATATCATGATACCTAAAAACCGCATCGGTTGATTGAGCGAAACCCCGCATACCAATTGATTTCCTTATTAAAAAATGCAAATCATGTCGAAACTTAGCCTGGTTACCATCGCTATTGTACTCATCCCTTTACTGTCGTGTAACAGCCATCCCGATGAACAGGAAATTCAAGACCATGTAACCCAACAATTGCAGGCCAACAAAGATTATACCGGCGTGAAATCCACCGTAAAGGACGGCATCGTTACGCTAACCGGTACCTGCGTAGGGGCAAATTGTGCAGCTGACATAGCCCAAAATATTAAAGGTATCAATGGTGTACAGAAGGTAGAAAACAACATCACCAGGGATAATTCCACAGACCTGACCATGAGAACCTCTGTTCAATCCATACTCATAAAATACCCTGGTGTGCAGGCTGACGTGGCCGCCGGCGTAATCGTACTCAGGGGAAGCATTGCGCGGGATAGTCTGCATTCGTTAATGACCGATCTTGGTCTGCTTCATCCTAAAAAAATAGACAATCAAATGGTGGTCAAATAAAAACTTACCAGAAAAGCTAAGCCGGTGGATATCCCGGATTATACCGCGTAAGAGGTTGTGCTGATTTAATGAATACATTCCTGGGTCAACTCATAAAAATAAATTATGGATACGAATATATCGAAAAATCAACCTTCTGTCGAACCGCTGATCGATCAAAGCAAGGCTGAAAACAACAACGAAAGGTATTTTAACCTGGTAGTGGACGGGATCCCATACCGGGTAGAATTTGAACCTTTCTATTTTAATGAGCAGGTAAGGTACTATGTAAGCGTAAATGCCCGCCGCAGGGATGTCTTTGTTTGGGATAAAGAAGTTTCCTTATTCAGGGCAATTGACGATGCAGCAGGGGTGTTGCCCGTAGCGCTCGAAAAAGCAATCAGCGAAAAGCTGATCAGTCAGCACTCCTGATAAAAGACATTTTTACCGCAAACTGCTGAGGTCTTGTGGTACTCTTTCGCAACGGGAGCTTCGACACAGCAAAGGATCAGTATGCCGCTGCCCCGCTTACGTATTAGGTCGGGACGAAAGGATAATTTTTAAGCTCGTAAATACTTGCTTTTTAATTAATTTATTGATCAAAGTTGGTTGTAAACTTGCTGTTGGCAGCTGTTAGCGCAAGCATACAGGAAAGTGCTTTATCCTCCGATGCAACATTAATTTTTCGTGATAATGTTTATCTCCGCGTACCCGACATTATCATCTTCCCGGGTGTTTTTTAACGCTCTCAGTTTATATAACGTGCTTTCGCCGTTTGGAAAGATTTGCTGTGCCACACCGGATTATTTTTGATGTTAGTTAATTCTCCTTTATCTGCCAATTGACATTTAAGATTATCCATGGCAATGTAGAACTCGTAATTACTAATGATTCCTGAAGCCCAACAGTTTTGGTCCGGCAAATATTTGAAGCTACTAACATTTTCAACCCCACCTAAATCAATACACTAAATCAACGGGTATTTTGATCTTTTTATTCTGGTACCATTGAGTGCCGTCATTGCCGTCAAAATGTTTTAAATGCTATAGCACGTTTTGTTTCGGCGCTTTAATTTCTTGAATAACTAAAATTTACATTTCATTTGAAACTGTGATTTTATTTTGAATTATTATAAGTAGTTTGAATTTGCATAATCGTAATTGAATAAGGTGCAAAGCTCTGGCTGAAAGTATTCTTCAGGCCTTTTACTGTTGATGTTACAGGCACAATATCTTCGGGATTGCTAATGGTGTTTGTATCATCGGATTTATCCCTTTTTATTACAACCACAGTTGCGTTGGATGAAACCTTTGCAGCACCATCAATATTTATTTTGATGGTTTGTTTTTTACTGATGGTGTTTACCACTTTCAGGTAAATAGTTCCTGTGGTATCACTCATCGTGGCTGAATAAAATATGGTGGGAACTGTTTTGGGTTTTATGCCATCTGCACTATCTTTTTTGGTAAGCGGCATGTTTTGCACAGGTATGTTTGCAACTGTTACAGGCACTATTTTATTACCCAAATAATGATTAAATAATTTCTGCACATAATAAGACGGCGAGCAATAACATGTAAGGGCATCATAGCCTATTAAATCAGAATCCCATTGCCAGGCTCTTTTTTTAGTAGTCGAATCTTTACTAACGTTTACGAATAAGGGTGCATAGCAGGACATGATGATCAAATCTGAATTACGCTCCATACCAGTCATCCACGCGGCATCACCGAGTGCAGCATTTAAGTTTGTCGTGGGTGTACCTTCCCTTGTGGCCCATTCACCCACAAAGATTTTGGGACCGCTGCGGTTATATGAATCATACTGCGAAGCATGCTCCCACATATCCCAGGCGTTGCGGTAATAGTGTTCATCTACTACTGCCGGAGGTTTTCCGGTGGTAGCCTTTATTGCAGGATACTGCGCATCAGCTATAGTAGAAATACAGGTAAGTTGCGGATATTTTGCTTCAATCGCACTTCTAAATTGGTTAAACCGTGCATCATAACTATTCGACCTGTCAAACCAATCTTCATTACCAACTTCCACATAGCTAAGTTTGAAAGGCTCGGGATGACCGTCTGCAGCTCGTTTGGCGCCCCAATAAGTAGTAGTATCACCCAATACATATTCTATTTCTTCCAATGCATCGTCTACATAAGGCTTTAACAGCGGCCCGGCATCTACATGATCACCACTTAGCGAATACCCTGCATAAACTGCCAGCAAGGCGCTGCCCCCATATCTTCTGCCCAGGTTAAGAATTCAAACAAACCCATGCCGTCAGAAGCACGGTAACCCCAACTGCCATTATGCCCTGGCCTGCTTTCCAATGGACCTAGTGTTGTTTTCCAAGGGAATGCATCAGTGATCATCGGCCCTTCTAAAAAATTACCACCGGGAAAGCGAAGAAATTTTGGTTTCATCTCCACCAGCATTTGCATAAGGTCGGTTCTAAAGCCATTTGGCTGGTTGTTATAAGTTGGCGGAAATAAAGAAACCAGATTAAAATAGTATATACCAGTCCGCTCGGTCGAAATCACAAAACGTGCCTCTTTCGTTGGCTTTACATCGGCGGAGGTTTTTAAGTTGAGTTCATATTTTTTCCAGTACATACTTTTTTCGAGATTGATGCTACCTGATGCATATACCGTTTTACCATCAATACTTTCGATCGAGACTGTTATTAGTCCGGGTGTATTGTTTTCGATTACTGGCAGCGGAGGCGTGGTGGGTTTTTGTTCCCAGGGCCAACGTGGTGGGTCCCTGCGGTCAGTTCCCTTTATATAGAATGAAGCTTTGTATGTTGTAGAAGGCTTCACAGCTATACCCCAATATCCTTCGTTGGCAACGCCAACTCGACCAATTGCCTTTTCGACGATCAGTCTCAGACATGGTTGCAATGCGCCATTTATCGCATTCCGCCGCTCATCATTCGGCACGTTTTCTTCCGCCCCTATTAAGTTGATATTGCCTTCTGACGATGGATTATCCTTTACTAAGCTCCATCCTTCCGGTGTTGTCTTGCTGTCTTTAAATATTCGGTTACGGATTAATTCTGCATAAAGACCACCATCATAAGAGTGGTTAATCTCTTCTGTCATTAATCCATAAAGCATGGGACTTACAGCCGCATTAGATTGATTGAGATGTAACGTAACAGATGGTGATTGCGCATTAGTTTTTGGGTGGCAAAAAAACGATAATGTTGCTAAAGAAATAAGGTTATACAGTTTCATTTTATATTGAATTGATAAAAAGGTATTGAATGTCACATATGTTAGCTAATGATGTATGCATCAGTTTGCGCCTGATAAAATATTTGTCCATAATATTAACGGCATCCACCAAATTCGTTCTTTAACTAAACTGTTTCAAAAATCAACTCGATTCGTGTGAATCGCGTCAAGCCAGCACACGCATCTGGTCATCTATTTTTCATTCTTACAAACTGAACATCATACGCACCTCCGGCAGCGCTACTCTGCAACGATTGAAATTTGATTGTTGCACGGTCGATATCTTTCAACATAACGCCAGGAATCGCATATTCACCATACAATAATTTTGGTTGATTTCATTTACCGGCGTTAGCTTCTGAGACTAATTTCTCATGACGTAAAAATCGATTTGAAAAGACAGTATGAGCTGTCGGAAATCAGCGTCGAAGAATATCCACGGAAGTGTAACGGGTAAGGATGAAAAGTAAAACTAGACATACTTCGCCAAGAATACCGTAATTAAATTGAGCAACCCGCTACCATAGCGGGTTTTGGCATTTGAAATAAATTGTCGGGATGACAGGATTCGAACCTGCGACCCCCACGTCCCGAACGTGGTGCGCTACCGGGCTGCGCTACATCCCGAAATAAACTGCAATATAATAATTTCAGTAAAATTCTCCGGCATGCCGCACGAGGTTATTCTCCCCCCAACACGAGAAATGGCCGCATGGAATGTTCATGTTGAACAACCCTGGCCTGTACATCAAAAACCTGCCTGATAACTGCCGCAGTCATCGTGGAGCCGGCGTCGCCCGTGGCCACCAGCTCTCCGTCTTTCAGCAACACGATCTGATCCGCATATTCCATCGCCAGGTTCAAATCATGCAATACAGCCACTACGGTCAGCTGCCGGGCCGCCATATCCCGGGCCATCGACAGAAAGGCGTGCTGGTAGCGAATGTCGAGGCTGGCAATCGGTTCATCTAAAAAAAGAAAACCCTTGTCCCCACAATTCCACACCTGCGCCAGCACCCGCGCAAACTGTACCCGCTGCTTCTCCCCTCCGCTCAGGGTCAGGTAATTGCGATGACGGAGTGGTAACAATTCCATCATTTGCATCACTTCACTGCAAACAGCCCGGTCTTTCTTACCCGGATTAAAGGTAAAATGCGGGTAGCGCCCGATCATCACCACCTCATCCACTAATAAAGGAAAATTCAATTGAGGCTGCTGGCTCATTACCGCGCGGTACTGCGCCATCCCGGCTTTAGACAGCGCACGGGTATCTTCACCATGGTACAATACCGAACCCATAAATTCGTCGGTGTAGCCGCTGAAGATTTTGAGCAGGGAAGATTTTCCAGAACCATTCGGCCCGAGCATAACGCTCAGCCTACCCGTTGGAAAATCGAGCGATATATTTTGTAGCACCTGCTTCCCGCCAATCCGGTAACTGATATTCCGAACGCTAACCATGATAACTCCCTCCTTCCTGCAGCATATTAAATTTCCTGAGTAAAATGATAAATACAGGGGCACCCACCAGCGCAGTGATGATGCCAATGGGTATTTCCGCAGGCGCGAGCAGCATGCGCGCCAGCAGGTCGGCCAGCGTAAGCAAAATGGCGCCGGCGAGCATCGATGCCGGCAGTAATTTTTTGTTGTCGCTCCCCAGCAGCAGCCGCAACACATGCGGTACAATCAGCCCCACAAAACTGATGACGCCAACAAAAGCTGTCGCCAGCGCGACCATGGCTGTATTCAGCAGCATAACCCGCGTCTTCATTTTGGTGGCATCCACGCCGAGGTAAGCGGCTTCTTCTTCGCCCAGCAACAAGGCATTGAGTTGTTTGGCAAAACGACCGGCGATCAGAAATCCCACTGCAGCCACGGCGCCCACCAGTCCCACCTGTAACCACGATGCGCCGGCGAAAGTGCCCAGGTTCCAGAAAGTGATGCTGCGCGCCTGGGGATCGCGGGCGATATAACTCATAAAACCGGTGCCACTCAGGCAGACCGCGTTGATGGCGATGCCGGTAAGCAGCAAAGAAATTATCGAAATATGTTTGCCATGGCTCGAAAGCGTATATACGGCATAGGTAGCGAGCAACGATCCGCCAAAGGCAACCACGGGTACCAGCAGGGGACCCAGTATTCCCCGGATGGCAGGATTGAACTGTGCGGCCAGCACAAATACGACGGAAGCACCCAACGCCGCACCGGCACTGGTACCCACGAGACCCGGCTCTACAATCGGGTTCCGGAACAGCCCCTGCATGAGCACCCCGCTGACGGACAATATCGCCCCGGTAATCGCACACAACAAGATCCTGGGCAGCCTCAGTTGCAGGAACACGGCTTCATAAATATTTGCTGGGCGCTCGCCCGCAACAAAATGCAGCGCAGCCCGCAGCATATCACCCGGTCTGATGGGAACAGCCCCGAAAGCGATACCAGCGAGCAGCACAGCTACCAGCAGCAACCAGAGCATCATAAAAAAGTACCTATGGTTTCGGATCATGCAGAAGATGTATTAACCGGATGATGATATCCCCCGAACGCGGGCCAAAATAACTGACGTCATGTTCTTCAAACCGGATGACACGCCTGTTTTTCCCGGCATTGGTGAGCGACACCCCGGGTACGCCGTTAATAAATTTATCCATGCTGCCCATCTTATCATATCCATAATCCGTTGCAATGATCACATCCGGGTTGGCAAGCGCAACCGCTTCAGGGCTCATCTCCCTGGCGCCTTTTCCGTCATACGTTGCAGGTACGGCACCCGCCAGTCGGATCATTTTGTCCCCGGGCCCGTTTCTGCCGCTCATCACAAAATAACTGTTGTTGCGGAGGCCAAAGTGAATGATCATCACTTTCAGCGAATCTGTTACCTGCAAAGCGGTCAAAGTAGCGGCAGCCCGCCCCAGTCCCTTATCCATGACCGTTACCAGCGAATCGGCCTGTTGTTCCCGGTGGAAAAAGCTACCCAGTTCGCGCAGCAGCAATCGGGCGCTGTCGATACTGTTTGCACCGCCGAAAGCTTTTATCGTCAAGCCGGCTTTTTCGAGTTGCGGCAGTACGTTATCGGGCCCGATATCATGGCTGTGCATGACCAGGTCCGGTGCCATGGCTATGATTGGCTCGGGACTCAGCGCGCGGTGGTAACCTACCTTCTTCAGCAGTTTAGCACTGTCGGGGTAGGTACTGCTGAGATCTACCGCCACTAAATCGTGCCCTTTACCAAGGGCAAAGATCATTTCGGTCAGTTGCTTCGACAGGCATACAATCCGCATGTCCCTGGCACTCCCGGCATCCCCGTTGCCGAACCGGCCACAGCCGGCCAGCAGGATCACAAATAGTGAAGACGCGATAATCGTCCCCGATAATTGCTGGTATGATCTATAACGCACAGGCATACTTGTTTTACAGGTTAGAAATGGTAAGCCAGGTTGAAGCCCCCGAAGAACGCGGCCGTCGGAGGCCCAGCCAGGTAGGCATCAGGCAGCTGGTTTACAAAAACTGCCAGGGGATACCGGTTATTGCCCAGGTTACTGGCACCAAAGTAAACATCATAGTCGATATGGTTTTTGATAACGCCCTGGTAACCCAGTTTTGCATTCAGCAGGCTATAGCTACCGGTGCTGAACAAACCGTCGGAAGTAATGGGCATACCGTCTTTATAGTACAGGTTTAAGTTGCCATAAATGCCTGAGTTGGTGAGCAGGTCGACCCCGGCATTGGCGACCCATTTTGCCACACCCGCCACCGGGTGCCCGCTGTAGTCGGTCGTTAGTGCAGAATCTTTTACCGGGGCAGACACCGTCTTTCCAATGGTCTGGAACCGGTAATCGGGATACCTGAAATCGGAATACGTAACATTGGCGAAAGGAGTAATGGCCCTGATACATCCTGTTGCTGATGCATAAACCGTGTATTTTATCAATGCCTCGATACCTTTGTCATCCTGCTTCCCGCCGTTGACGACATAACTGAATAAGGTGGTGGTAAGGTTATAGGGAACAGCGATAGTGGTCATCTTATGCGAGAAGATCGCATCGAACAGCGCCAGCTGGTAACTGAGCTTCCCATTGAGCAAAGTGCCTTTTGTACCCAGCTCAAACTGGTCGCCCACCTCCGGCTGCAAGTTCTTGTTGACGATGCCCGACTGGCTGGTACCTGTCACTGAGTAAGGAATATAAAAGTAGGAACTGACCGGCGCTTTATAGGCGCGGCTGTATGAACCATAGATAGAGAATTGCTTGCTGAAAACCTTATTCAGCGCAACATGCGGCGAAAACATGCGTCCATACGCGGTATCATACCGTCTCGTCCGGTTGGGCGTTGACGCCACGTAAAACCGATCTTCGAGCCCGATGATCATATTGCTGAACCCAATTCCTGCCGTAACCGAAAAATCCCCGGGCAGTGACACGGTCCATTCCGAAAATACGGAGGTAGTTGAACTGGCAGCGTATACATTGGACGTTGAAGCACCCACAATCCAATAGAGTGGGTTGCCGTATGTCCACACCGAGTTCGTATCCTGTGGATTTTTCAGCATGGTATACCCGATTGTCTGGGCATTCTGCCGCTGGGTTTCCACGCCGGTAATGCCGCTCAACAATACTTTTCTACCGATAGAAAATTTGGTGTCAAACGTCGAACGCAGCCCGGTATTGATCGAAAGTTTATCTGTCCACCCCGCCGCAGAGCTGGCATTGCTGCTGAAACCGGTGGCAAACAATGTAGTCGTATTCGATATGTGACTGTTGAAGTAGTAGCTGTGACCCAGACCTGCTCTCACGGTATTCACCGCGCTGTGCCCATTCCGTTTGAGGTAATCAATATTGCCAGAATAATCGTTATTGTTATACTGGGCAATAGTCAGTTCGCCGCTTCTTTCGTCATAGCTCCTGCTGTATCCGAAATACGTATTGACGGTCTCTTTCGGACTCACGATAAATGTGGCCCCGGCATTCAGAAAGTCTTTGCGGGAGGCGTTGTGCACCGTATATCCATCGGCCGACTGGTGTCCGTAATTCAGCAAAATAGACGCCTTGTCGGAGGCTGACTGGAAACGCGTATTGTACCGGCGTAAGCCATAATTCCCTGCCAGTACTTCCTGGGCAATGGAAGTGGTATTGGCCTTTGGCCGAATCGTATTGAGGTTGACCACGCCGGCGATCGCCAGTCCGTATAAGGTTCCGGACGGGCCTTTGCTGATTTCGACTTCGCCGATGGAACCGAAATCCAGGTCATCCATGGTCGTTATGCCTTCGGCGTCGGTAACCGGGATGCCATTGAGATAGACCTTATATCCCTGGCCGTCAAAATTACTGCTCACACCGCGCGTCCCCCGCGACCCGTTGCCATACCCCCGGATATTAAACTGCTGCCCGGATGACACGCCCCTGCGCTGCATCGATACACCGGGCACATTGCCATTGATGGCATCATCCAGGAACAGGCCGGTACCCCGTTTCAGCTCCAGCGGGGTAAGCCTGGTGATCGACGCCGGCTGGTATAGAATGGCTTTATTGGGATTGGACGCGGCGGAGATTTCAACCTGTGGTAATGATTGTCCAGCAGGTAACAGGGCAATGGACAAATCCGTGCAACTTTTCACAACGGTCCTTACCGCCTGGTAGCCTACATAAGACACCGTAATGACGGACCCGCCCGAGCAGGAAAAAACGAAGTAGCCTTCTTTGCCGGTTGTGCCGCTCGCCCCGTCAGAAAGCGTAACGGTGGCCCCATTGAGTGGCAATTTGGTGCGTGCATCGAAAACGGTGATGCGTATATCTTTTTGTGCCAGGGCGGTTAACGAAAGCAACCATACAACAGCCCCGGTTAACAGGTGTTTCATGCAATAATTTCAGGTGAGAAAGTGGATAATAAATTGTAGCCGGATGGGAGCCCGGAGCAGGTCGCAGGCACTGGCTAACCAGGCAATCTTAACCCCGGGGAGGGGGGGCGGTGACGGAAAAACACGGAAGCGGAAGTCGCTGCGTGAATTGACTAACCGGCCGGGGATTATCTACTTCCCACAGATCGGGGAGTACAGGAAACCCGGGCAAATGGTGGCAGACCAGTTTTTGAGCCGGAGCCGAAATGGATTTATCGGCCGGCTGGTTGTTGGATTTGGTGACCCGGTTTATTTTTTCAAGCACGACATCTTCCTGGCGGTCGTCGATGCAGCAGTACACAAGGTGCCCGTTTACGATCTTTGTTCTGACCACGTCGTACATCATTCCATGAAGAGAAAATTCTTTCCCCGGTCTTTCCCATTTAATTGAAGAAGCATTTCCCTGCAGGCTGATTTGAACCAGGCAGGAGTCCGGTGCCTGCTGCAGGGCGAGTTCGTCAGCCTCCTCATTAAGTATTTCCTGCCTGACCACCCCGCCAATATAATAGCCCACCTGGTTATACAGGAGAGCGGCGAAGAACAGCAAAAGCAGGAAACGTTTCAGGCGGCTAGGTTTATGACGCAAATATAAAAGATCCGGCGGTGGTATGACGAATTTTCCGGTACTGGTAACATTCCTTAAAGCCAGTCCAGGGGGCCAGCAAATATGCTTCAAAATGCCCAGCACCCCGGCATCAAATACCGGAGATCATTTAACTGGCTATGGCTGCCCCACAATTGCGCAGCTTTTACTGAACTACAAATATCAACGACTGTGATGCATTTTTCGAGCTGCAAATGATAACGTATGCTCCGCTAACGACATTTTTTACGGGGATGCTTACTAACGTATTTGAGGAATTGCCCTGACCGCTTAACATGCCATTTACCGAATATAATTGCCAGTTGCAAATTGAGTTGGCCTGGTTACTGATAACGACAGATTTATTTCCTGGCTGGTATATTATTTTAAGCCCGCCTGCATCTGCATGCTTTATTCTGATAACCGGGGAATAGGTAAATGCATTGTCCGCGTCAACCATTTTTAGCCGGTAAAAGCCGCTTGCGTTTAAGGTCGAATGCTGTGTAAAAATGTATTCTTTACTTAATGAGCTGTTGGGAGTGGCTTTCACCTCTCCTGTAACGTTAAAGACATTCCCATCTGTGCTTTGCTCAATAATAAAAGATGCCGTATTAACTTCATGAGTCGTTGTCCAATGCAACACATCATTGCCGCCAACAACCTGACCCGTAAATGAGACTAAACGAAGCGGTAATGTACTGCTGGTAAGTTTAGCAAGCTCGAAACCTGTGGTAATGCCCGCTACACTTGCCTGCAGATAAAGCTCGTTATGATATTCGAGGAAATAATTATCACTTCCAAATTGGTAATAATGATTAATAGCAGATGCTGTGTTGTCAGCTTTCATCGGAATAGTACCTGCTGTTGTGCCGTTAGTTTGATAAGTTGAAAAGTCCGCACCGGAGATCATGTACAGGGTATTATTCCATATTGCTGAAAAGATGGTAGAAGGAACTGCACCTTTTAATACAACCGTATCCGAAGCAGTACCATCTGATTTCCAAAGTTCCTGCGTGGCCCACGCGATAAAATACAAGGTATCATTATAAACGGTGATGGCGCGTGGCTGGCTGCTGCCTGAACCTGCTGCTACATCTTTTACTATTTGTGTTCCTCCGTTCGTACCATCCGTCACCCACAGCTCTTCGCCGTTCACCCCATCTCTTGCAGAAAAGTAAATTTTATTATGATATACCTGGAAGTTCATCGGTTCACCGCTGCCGGAAGGATTGATATCTTTTACGATAGTTGTACCTGCACCTGTTCCATCGGTTACCCACAACTCATCCCCATTGATATTGTCGTTCACGTTAAAGTACATTTTACTATTTAGTATGGGCGAATTACCATTGAAATTGGCAACAAAAATACCCGCTTTTACAAGCGTCGTCCCTGCAAGTGTGCCATCACTCTTCCACAGTCCGTTTCCGGAGCCTGAACCATCATCGCTTTCAAAATAAACATTGTTATTTAACACAGCCATGGCCCTTTCGCCATTAAACCCGTTAACTATATTGTCTTTGACAACGATAGTATTACCAGCAGTACCATCAGAGGCATACAACCTTTGGGATCCGTTCATATTGTTTGCTAAAAAGAAAGCGTATTATTGGCAACGGTATAGTTTTTTGGATTAGAACCTGTACTGCCTGGATATATATCTTTAAGCATAACGGTACCTGCGGTTGTACCATCACTTACCCAGGGTTCCTGCCCGTTTACGCCATCATTGAAAGAAAAATAAATTTTATTATTATAATTCTGCAGCTCCTGAATGCTGTTACTAACACCTCCAAAAGGCCCGACATTGGCAGTTGTAGCATCGGTACCCAGCGTAACCCAAAGACTGTTATAGCCACTGGCATCCAGTGCAATAAAAAATAGCTTATCGTTTGAAATGATAAGGTCATGCGGATACGAACTGCCGGCAGTATTGATATCTTTTACGTTTACAATATCCTGCGCTTGGATCGGCCGGATACTATAAAAAAATAAAACCGCGAAAAGTAGATGTGTTTTCATACGCAACAATGATTGTTTAAAATAATAAGGTGATTAAATATATTTATTTTTAGAATTAAATTGATAGAATTTTTTTCGCCCGGGTAGGTACAGCCGCAATTCTTGGTTATAGGTCTGGCTTGCCTGCCTCTGCCGCCAACACGCTTACAGCATTCGACCCTAAGCCAGCGACTTTGCGTATGGACTGTTGTCTTATCCGCCTGTCTCAATCAAACCGTAGATTCCGGCAGATGCTAAATTGTTCAGGCTGTTAATTGGTAACATTAATCCGGCAGGATAACATTGACCGGAAAAGTATGGTCGGCTTATGGATCTTACCAAGTTCTCCTTCAATGTTAAACCCTGCGCCCCCGCCCTGTCTTTTTCAGGTAGGATCAAAATATTTAATCAGTCAGTTTAAACTTCGAAGACTTTAAAGCGCCCCGGCCCCGCATCAGATATACTTCGGTTCCAATAAGTACTGGCCCCCTCACGGCCATACCCGCTAGCAGCAATGATGAGGCGCCAGGGAAATAGTAATACAGTTGATACGGGAAACCGGTTTTGCACCCTTTGACCTGGGGGGCCTTAACCATGTCTACCGCAGGAAGCAGGTGGCCCGATTTATAACAAAGCTATCTGTTCAGAGGAGGCAAAAGAAATGTAGCGTACAATTTAATCCACAAATCAGATTTATGTACATATGAATTTTAATTACACCGCCCATCATGCGCTTTGCCAGTATCCTAGCTGACGGGGTAAATTTGTGGATTGGGGACCGTTTCAACTGTTATCTGGCTGACGTGGGACCTTCAGCATTTTTTTCTAACTTGGTCACCAGCTATGGACTGTGCTTCAGCTGCAGGGTGACATTTTTTTCAAATTCAGCCCAGCAGCAAACCGTAGCCATTGTGCGTCATGCTATGGCAGACCTGGAAAACTAATTTATTACGACTATTAAAATCACAAAAGCGTAAAGATTGCTATTTTATTGTTGATTTTTTAAAAGGCTTACACCTCTTTCAATTCCCCAGTTTTCCATTTCCTTCAAAACTTTGCTGAGACTTAATCCTAAATCGGTAAGTGAATATTCTACTCTTGGAGGAATTTCATTGAATTGCTCTCTCTTTACAAGCCCATGGCTTTCTAATTCTTTAAGTTGTTGTGTTAATACCTTTCGTGATATAGAAGGAATACGGGCTGACAGTTCGCCAAACCTTCGTGTACCCACGCGAAGGGTATAAAGTATAATTGTTTTCCATCTACCACCAATAAATTCAAGCGTTGCCGTTATCGGGCAGTCCGTTATTTCTCTAAAATTTGCCATTTCACTCTGTTAGTTACTTTAACGTTACCACTAATTTGCCTGTTACCAAGAGGTAACAAGTTACAAAAGTAAACTAACATCAGTTCCTTTGCGGATACAATTAAAAAATAAAAAAATGATTCTAGTAACAGGTTCAACAGGAACGTTTGGAAGCCACGTAGGAAAAGAGCTTCAAAAGCAAAACATCGATTTTAAGGCTGCAGGTAAGGGAATTGAAAAAGGGAAAGAACTGTTCGGGGCCTCCGCAAATTTTGCAGAATTTGATTGGAGTACACCTGATTCATTTAAGGGTCTGTTCAAAGGAATAACGGCCATTTATCTCGTTAGTCCACCTAATTCAAATTCATTTCCAGAACAAGTAACCCCTTTTTTGAAAATGGCTAAAGAGGAAGGTGTTAAATTTATTGTGCTAAGCACAGTCTTTGGAACTGACGCAAATAAAGAGGGTTCACTATACAAAACTGAATTAGCCGTTCAACATTCAGGTATTGACTACGCTATTGTGAGACCTAACTTTATCTTCCAAAATTTTATCAATTATGATTTGGGTGCAGTTAAAAGCGGGACAATTTATCTTCCATCAGGAGACGGCAAAACATCTTACGTTGATGTAAGAGATGTTGCAATAGCTATTGTTGGCATATTAGCCAATATCCAAAAGCACGTTTCAAAAGTTTATACCATCACGGGAAGTGAAGCTTTGAGCCACAAAGCAGCTGCAGAAGTTTTCACTGAGGTACTTGGGACAGAAGTGAAAAATATAAACCCAACTGAAGAAGAATATAGAAATATGTTGACAGGTTACAACGTCCCTCAAACAACGGTTGATTTTATGGCTCTACTTTACAGTTTTATTAAAGCAGGTTATTTTACAACTATTACCAGCGACTATGAAAGTTTGACAGGTAAACAGCCTACTACATTCAAACAATTTGTAAGCGACCACAAAGCCATTTTCTCAAACAACTAATGGTAATAGTTTTTTAATCAAAGTGCTGCAATACAGTTTACAGTTCTATAACATTGTGTTATATTGTTGCAACACACAGCAGAGAATACTAAAGACTATTCAGTGCGAAAAAGGGCGGAGGCACAGTCGAGTAAGCAGGGGGGATTTTACCCCTGCTCCTCATAGAACCGTACGTGAACCTCTCGATTCATACAGCTCTTCAAGATGTGTTTTTCAATTAATAAGCGGGGCATACGCTTTAATGGCAAACAGGCCTGGTTGAATTTTGTACAATGTATTCAGCCCCCTGCGGCTTTTGCGCAGGGTCATTTGTTTGTTCCACTTGCAGCATTTTTCAATGCCGCGGTTCAGAAACCATCAAAGGTCTTCAAGTCGGGTATTATTTACGGGCAGTAGTAGTTTTGCCAGCCACGTATCAATGGGTTTATCAAATTTGCAACCGCGTAAATACTCCCCGTACGGTTATCTAATTTAAAGCTGCGTAACCTGGCCAAGATCGTCTTCTTTGCGGACAGTGAGGGCGAGGGTAGTATCATCAGTTTCCATTCACCTGCTTCTTTTACCCATTTTGGTGGGGTGGATGGACAGACCGCACTGGATAAAACGTTCCTGCAACTTTTGCAGGATGCTTTGCGCTATCTCCTTCGTCTTGCATGGATGATGATGTCATCGGCATACCGCTCAAAACGGATACCCGGATAATTTTGAGGCATCCAGCCATCAAACACCACATTCAAATAAAGATTGGAAAGTAACGGACTGATGACGCCGCCCTCTGGTGTCCCGCTCCGGGCTTGTGTAAGGCTGCCATCTTCCCTTGACTATGCCGGCTTTTAACCAGCGAAAAACGGAAAGACTTATCCATTTTTCGTTACAGTAAAATTAAGTTGCCTTCAACAGCCTGTCTTGTGGTATGGTCTCAAATCACTCTTGATATCCAGCGTAGCCACATACGGATACAGTCATCCGTTAAACTTGCCCTACTAACCACATCGTGCATACTTTTACCTGTCCGGTAACCCGTGCGGGATTTGATGAAAATGGGGTTCTAAATATTGTCCAGGTGAACCCGTACTACATGTTGTGCTATCCCGTGCAATAAGGTGCGCAGGCCTAACGAGAAATACAAATCGAATCTATCACTGTTGCTCAGAAGAAAAAACCGAATTGCTTAAAACATTGACATGCTGGTTGCAAAATCAAAGTGAATTTGAAAGGCCACCTTTTCCTCCGCTAAAAACAAAATAATTGTAAAAAATTATTGAAGCGAAACCCAAAAAATGTTTACCCTATGTTACCCTACACAAAAAACCCTTTAGCAAGTCAGTGCTAAAGGATTGATTATTAAGTCGGGACGACAAGATTCGAACTTGCGACCCCTTGCACCCCATGCAAGTGCGCTACCGGGCTGCGCTACGTCCCGAAAATCCGGTGACTGTACAAAGCTGCCATCACCTTCAGGGGCTGCAAATGTACAGGATTCTTTCAAAATCTGAAATTCGAAAACAACCATTATCTTCGCACAACTCATTTACAATGAAGTTTCTACTAAAAAAGGCCCTCATCACCGATCCGCAGTCGCCCCATTTTAATTCCCGAAAAGATATTTTCATTTCCTCCGGCACCATCACCCGTATTGCGGAGGATATCGACGATCAGGCAGACGCGCTATGTGTGCTTCCGGCTCTTTCGGTGTCAACGGGCTGGATGGACCCCTTTGCCCATTTCAATGATCCCGGCTTCGAATATAAAGAGACCCTGCAGTCCGGCGCCGCAGCCGCTGCAGCCGGCGGATTTACGACAGTATTTACTGTACCGAACACAAAACCGGTAATCGATGCCAAATCACAGGTGGAATACATTGTACAGCAATCCAAATCCCTGCCCGTCCAAGTCATACCCATCGGCGCCGTTACCAAAAATGCGGAGGGTAAGGAACTGGCCGAGATGTACGATATGTACAACAGCGGGGCAAGGGCATTCAGCGACGGTACCAAATCTATCCAGTCCCCCGGCATCCTACTCAAAGCACTGCAATACATCAAAGCCTTTAACGGGGTAATTATCCAGGTGCCGGACGACAACAGCATTGCACCGCACGGCCTCATCAATGAAGGCATTGTTTCAACCCGCCTCGGCCTGCCGGGGAAACCGATGATGGCAGAGGAACTCATGGTGGCGCGCGATATCAAGCTCGCCCGCTATGCGGATTCCGCCCTTCATTTTACCGGGATCAGCTCCGCCAAATCCATTGAGTATATCCAGCGCGCAAAGGCCGCCGGGCTCTCTGTCACCTGTTCAGTAACCCCCTATCACCTGGTATTTTCTGATGAGGATTTGTACAGCTATGATACCAACCTCAAAGTAAACCCGCCGCTGCGCACCAAAGCAGATGTGGCGGCACTCCAAAAAGCCCTGGCGGATGGCACTATTGATTGTATCGCCACCCATCATTTTCCGCAGGCCTGGGATGATAAGACCTGTGAATTTGAATACGCGAAATATGGCATGACCGGACTGCAAACGGCATACCCCGTGCTGAAAACGTACCTGCCGCATATACCCGACCAGCAATGGGTGGCGTTGTTGTCATCCAATGCCAGGCGGATCTTCGGGCTGCCCGTCGCGGGCATCTGCGAAGGGGCGCTGGCCAACCTTACCCTCTTCCAGCCCGGCCATGCCTATACCTTTTCAAAGGAAGTGAACCTGTCCAAATCGTTTAACACGCCCTTTGCCGGCCAGCAGTTTACAGGTCGGGTGGCAGGTGTCATCGTGGGCGATAAAATGTCGCTGAATCCTCTTTAATATGGCGAAACCTTTTTCTTCCCGGGTTGTGGCCGGACTGCTGGTGTCGGTTATCCTGATTGTTCTCGATATCGTGCTGCTGCATTACCAGGGTGTGCCGGAAAGTACCCGTTACCTGTGCCGCATGGCCATCAGCTTTACCGCGATACTTGTCCTGTGCCTGCGGTATGCCCAGCTCAATTATGGAACGATCCGTTTCGGGGATGTATTTTCATACGGGCTGCGCACCACCGCTATACTGGCCTTCATGCTGGCTTTGTACAGCTTCATTTATTACCGCCTCATCCATCCTCATCCCGCGGCAGCGGAAATGGACGCCGCGATAAAAGCCATTGAACAGCAGGGAAACGCCCTCCATGAAGAAGCCCGACGCGAGGCCGAAAATGCAGCTGCCAACCGCTGGATCATTTACGTGTCCCTCGCCATTTTCAGTACGCTGATACCTGGTTTACTCGGTGCACTGGGCGGTGCCGCATCAACCCGAAAAAAGCCCTAATTTCAACCGATCAATAAATTGCAGCCGGATGGATCTTTCGATAGTCATACCCCTCTTCGATGAAGCCGAATCTTTGCCCGAACTAACGGCATGGATTGAACGCGTGATGGCAGACAACGGATACAGCTACGAAATCATTTTTGTGGATGACGACAGTCGTGACAACTCATGGGATGTTATCACAGGCCTGCACCGGGCAAATCCCTGTGTAAAAGGCATTAAATTTCAGCGCAACTACGGAAAATCAGCCGGCCTGAACGAAGGATTCCGCGCCGCCACGGGCGATGTGGTCATCACGATGGATGCCGACATGCAGGATTCACCGGATGAGATCCCACAACTCCGCCAGATGATCCTGGAAGGTAAATATGACCTCGTGAGTGGCTGGAAAAAAGTGCGGTACGATAATACCCTTACCAAGAATATCCCCTCCAGGTTCTATAATGGCATGACCCGGAGATTATCCGGCATCAAACTGCACGATTTCAATTGCGGCCTCAAAGCGTACCGGCGCAACGTGGTTAAAAGTATCGAGGTATACGGAGACATGCACCGCTACATCCCGGTCCTGGCCAAATGGTCGGGTTTTAATAAGATCGGCGAGAAAGTGGTGGAACACCGTGCCCGGAAATATGGAACCACCAAATTCGGGCTCAGCCGTTTTATCAACGGTCCGCTTGACCTGGCCTCCATTATGTTTGTTGGCAAGTATGGCAAACAACCCATGCATTTTTTCGGCCGCTGGGGAACCATCTGCTTCGGTATCGGCTTTATCATCCTGGTTTATCTTGTTATCTCACGGCTCATGAATCCCGAAATCGGGCTCAGTAACCGGCCGCCCTTTTACCTGGTCCTTACCGCGATGGTCATTGGGTCGCAGTTGTTCCTGGCCGGGTTCATCGGTGAAATGATTTCCCGGAACTCATCGGGCCGGAATTTTTACCTTATTGAACAGAAGACCGGGCTCGGCAGCTGAACCCGCAGCGCTCATAATTCACCCCTTGATTAAATCCATCGTCATACTTGGCCCGGCACACCCGCTCCGCGGCGGCGGCATCACCACGTTCAACGAACGTCTTGCCACGGCATTGCAGGAAGAAGGCTATGAAGTGACCATCTATAGTTTTTCACTGCAATACCCCGGCATCCTGTTTCCGGGGCGCAGCCAGTTTACCACTGAACCTCCCCCGCGCCACCTGCAGATTCGCAGTGTCATCAACAGCATCAACCCGTTGAACTGGATCAGGACGGGGATGCAACTCCGCCGCCTGCAGCCCGACCTGGTCCTGGTCCGGTACTGGCTGCCTTTCATGGGCGCTTCGCTCGGAACCATCCTGCGGCTGCTGAAGCAAAACGGGCACACCCGGGTTATCGGGGTAACGGATAATGTAATCCCGCACGAGAAAAGACCGGGCGACCGCAGCCTGACGCGCTACTTCCTTGGCCCCTGTGACGCCCTCGTTACCATGAGCAGCAAAGTGATGGCGGATCTGCACCGCATCGCGCCGGAAAAAAAAGCTATCCAGGTAGCGCACCCCCTCTATGACAATTTTGGATCGCCAGTTACCAAAGCGGCTGCCAGGCAGGCGCTGGCAATCCCCCCGGATGTTCCCCTCCTGCTGTTTTTCGGATTTATCCGCAAGTACAAGGGACTGGACATCCTGCTCGAAGCCATGGCAATCCTCAAAAATACCAACCCGGCCATCAAATTGCTGATCGCAGGTGAATTTTATGGCGATGAACAAACCTACCGGCAACAGGTAGCCGCCCTCGGAATCGCCGGTGCGCTGTTTCTTCATACCCACTTTATTGAAGACAAAGACGTAAAAAATTATTTTTGTGCTGCAGACGTTGTGATACAACCCTACCGCAATGCCACCCAGAGTGGTGTCACCCCGGTAGCTTACCATTTCGAAGTGCCAATGATAGTGACCAACGTAGGCGCATTGCCGCAGTATGTTCCGGATGGCATTGCGGGTATTGTCACGGCACCGGAGCCTGCCGCGATGGCTTCGGCGATCGACCGCTATTTCAAACTCGGCCAGGCCAGTTTCCTGCCGGGTCTACGGGAAGAAAAAAAGAAATACCTGTGGACCGGCTTTACCCGTGAAATTATCAGCCTCGCCGAATCATTGCCCGGAAAAAGCCGGAAATGATTATTTTGTACCCGTTATCTATTTAGCAACGGCAGGCCGGCCGGCGCGGAACCGGTAATGGGCCATTCCATCAATGACGCACAACCCTGAAAACACCATGATCTACAGAAGCAAAGCGCCTTTACGCCTCGGACTGGCAGGCGGCGGAACGGATGTTAGTCCCTATAGCGACTTATATGGCGGTGCCATCCTCAATGCCACCGTCAGTTTGTATGCCTATGCCAATATTCAACCATTGGCAGACAATGCCATCGTGCTCCAGGCGATGGACCGCAAAGAAGAACGGCGGTATGACTGGATGAGCGAATTGCCCATCGATGGCACCCTGGACCTGCTGAAAGGCGTTTACAACAGCATCCAGCGCAGCTATGGCATGCCCTTAACCGGTTTTCGCCTCAGTACCTTCGTAGATGCACCGGCCGGCAGCGGGCTCGGCACCTCGTCCACGCTGGTGGTGGCCATCATCGCGGCCTTTGCCGAAATGTTTCGCCTCCCGCTGGGCGAATATGACATGGCGCATCTTGCGTATGAAATAGAACGGAATGACCTTAAAATGGCGGGAGGCCGCCAGGACCAGTACGCCGCCACTTTCGGCGGTGTAAACTTCATGGAATTCTACGGGGAGGACAAAGTAATTGTAAACCCGCTCCGCATCAAACAACAATACCTCTTTGAGCTGGAAAATAACCTGTTGTTGTATTATACCTCCACCACGCGGGAAAGCGCCCGGATCATCGAACAGCAAAGCAGTAACGTTGTCAATAAAATGGAGAAGTCGATCGATGCCATGCACCAGCTGAAACACCAGGCCCAGCTGATGAAGGAAGCTTTGCTGAAAGGACGCCTGCATGAAATCGGGGAAATTCTGGAGTTTGGGTACCAGCAGAAAAAGCAGATGGCAGATGGCATCAGTAACCCGTTGATTGAGGAAATCTATGACACTGCCCGGAAAGCCGGTGCCACCGGGGGTAAGATCTCCGGCGCAGGCGGCGGGGGTTTTATGGTGTTTTACTGCCCCGACATCAGCAAATACCGCGTCCAGGACGCGCTGAAACATTTTGGCGGATACTGCCAGCCTTACCGGTTTACCGACTATGGAGTTACCTCCTGGACGGTATAAGGGATAAAACCCTGGCCTTAACGGCTCAACGCACCGAAAATTTGGTTCAATTCATTCTGGTTTTGCTGCCCCGCAGCACTTATCTTTGCGCCGGAATATGAAAAAAATCAAGGATATCATTGAGGAGTCTGTAGCCGTGAAGCACAAAATCCTGGCCGATGATCAGCTGGTTGATCATATTAATGATCTCGCAGATGCAGCGGTTCTCGCGCTGAAAAATGGCAACCGCCTTTATTTCTGCGGCAATGGTGGCAGCGCTGCAGATGCCCAGCACCTCGCAGCGGAATTCAGTGGCAGATTCTACCTCGACCGGGATGCCCTTCCCGCGGAAGCTTTACACTGTAATACGTCCTACCTCACGGCTGTGGCGAACGACTACAGCTATGATGTAATTTATGCCCGCCTGGTGAAAGGGCTGGCCCATAAGGGAGATATCCTGGTTGGGTTATCCACGTCAGGCAACTCCGTCAACATCATCAAAGCGTTTGAAACGGCAAGGGAAAAAGGCGTGGTTACCGTGGGTTTTACCGGTGCCGGCGGCGGAAAAATGAAAACACTGAGCGACTACCTGTTTAACGTACCGTCTACCAATACACCCCGGATACAGGAAAGTCATATTATGATTGGCCACATCATCTGCGAGCTGGTGGAAGAGCGTTATTTTGCGAACCCATCCTGACACGTTACAAATATATATGGAAATAAAAGAGGCAATTATACTGGCCGGCGGCCTGGGTACACGCCTGAGATCGGCCATACCCGAGCTGCCCAAGTGCATGGCACCTGTAGATGGCAGGCCCTTCCTGTCTTACGTCGTAAACTACTACCGGCAACAGGGCATCAGCAAATTCATCTTTTCACTGGGCTACCGGCATGAAGCCGTCACCTCCTGGCTGAAAGAGAATTATCCTGACCTTACCATGGAATTCAGCATTGAACGGGAACCGCTTGGAACGGGCGGAGCCGTGCAGCTCGCCATGGGAAAAGTAAAGGAACAGGATGTACTCATCCTGAACGGAGATACTTTTTTCGAGGTCAGCCTGGAAGACCTTAAAAAGGTGCACCAACAAAACAGTTCGGCATGCAGCATCTGCCTGAAGCCAATGCAGAACTTCGACCGCTACGGCATCGTTGAAACGGATGAGGACGGCCGCATCATGGATTTTAAGGAAAAGCAGCAGTACGCCGAAGGCCTGATCAACGGAGGCGTATACTTATTGAATAGTCCCCGTTTCCGGCAGCAGCAACGACCAGTGGTATTTTCTTTCGAAAAAGATTACCTCGAACGTTCTTACTATGCAATGCCGATGTATGGCGTTGTTCAGAAAGGGTACTTTATCGATATTGGGATACCGGAAGATTACACCCGGGCCCAGGCAGAACTCCCTGCCCTGGTACCCGCTGAAAAATAATTGCAACAGATGCTGGATTTAAAACAGGTAGATAATTGCTGGACACTTTTCCTCGACCGCGATGGCGTGCTGAATGAAGACAAAGTGGGCAGTTATATCTTCCACCCCGGAGAATTCCATTTCTACGCAGGCACACTGGAGGCCATGAAAATCTTTGCCAGCCGGTTTGGCCGAATTGTTATCGTTACCAACCAACGCGGCATCAGCAAAGGGCTGATGACGGAAACGGAACTGCATGCTATTCACCGGCAGATGCAGCAGGAAATTGAAGCGGCCGGCGGCCGCATTGATGCCATTTATTATGCAACATCCTTGGACAACGCGCACCCCGACCGCAAACCGCAGCCGGGCATGGCGGTAAAAGCGGCATCGGATTTCCCGGAAATCGACTTCAGCAAATCCATCATGGTAGGCAATAACTTAAGTGATATGGAATTTGCCCGTAATGCGGCTATGTATGCGGTATTCGTTCAAACAACAGTTACTGACCTCACCTTCCCGCACCCGCATATTGACCTGGCCTTTAATACCCTGTTAAATTTCGCCCACACGCTGGCTGCCGGTAAAATTTAAAGCGTTTCCAGGCGTTACCCCATGGCAAACGGTTTACCTTTGCGCATTACCGGAAATCATGACATTACACCGCGTTCTTCTCGTCCTGCTGCTGGCTGTCTCCGCCGCAGCGCCCGTTTTTTCACAGCATCGCATCGAGCTGAAAACATTCAGCCGGCAGGAAGATTCGCTTAAGGTCTATGCAGACAGCATGATAAACGCTGAAAACGCCGGCAAACGATTCCGCGCAGACAGCCAGTTTGTGAAAACGTTTGTGCGCACCCTCAAACTGAAAAATTCTTTTTACTACCCGTTCGATTCCCTGCTCACCGTCTCGAAACTCTACCCGGCCGACAGCAGTTTCCGGATCATCACCTGGCAACTGAAAAAAGATGATTACATGTATTTCCAAGACGGAGCGATACAAATGAACACCCCGGACGGATCGCTGAAACTGTACCATCTTTTTGATGCCTCGATGTTCACCGGCCGGCCAATGGATTCCGTCCGCACCCCCCACAACTGGATCGGGGCGATCTATTACCGCCTCATTGAAAAATCGTACGAGGGAAAGAAGTATTATACCCTACTGGGATTTGACGATTACACGGTGAGCAGTAACCGCAAATGGATGGAGGTGCTCACCTTCAACCAGCAGACCGGCCAGCCCGAATTCGGCGGCCCGGTGATTAGTTTTAAAGATGATACCGCCAAAGTAAAACCCGTCCTCAACCGGTTTAACATCGAATATAAAAAAGAAGCCCGTACCGTCTTTAATTACAACCCGGAGATGGACATGATCATTTACGATCACCTGATTTCAGAAACCGAAGAGCCCAATAAAAGAGAGACCTATATACCCGACGGCGATTTTGAAGGGTTCAAATGGGAAAACGGCCAGTGGGTGCACGTCGACAAGGTATTTAACTTTAAGTTGCAGAACGGGGAATTCCCGCAGGAAGCCACTATCAAGGATGCCAATGGCAATATCGATGAAAACAAACTGATGGAACAGTCGGAAAAGAACATCGAAAACGCCAAAAAAAGGGAAGCCGAAAAAAAGCCGGTCAAAAAGAAAACCGGCAATTAATCAGTAGGCCTAACCCCGGCCCCGGCTGCCCTCAATCAGCGGCAAATGGCGGCTGCAGGATCCTCTTCATCAGCCAGTCATGCTGTACATCGTCTCCGAGCAGGAAAGGATGTTCCCCAAACTTATCAAACCCCCATTTCCGGTAAAATGCGATGGCCCTTGCGTTTTGTTCCCAGACGCCCAGCCACAGGGAGAGGTACCCGGCGCGGGCAGCCGTGTCCAGGCAGGCCTCCAT
>JBBROE010000029.1:0-37487 GCA_038229695.1 Chitinophagales bacterium
AAATAAATTACACCGGTGTTTACCGCATTGTGAAATACATTTACGCCATCGTGGCGGCCACCAATAGCAAGGGTAAGCTGCCGTTCAGCAAAACGCGCGACATGCAGTTGCCCGGACCAGTTTCGCTCAATGTAACACTGGGGATTATGCCGGATTATGCGTTTACCGGCAGCGGAGTAAGAGCAGACGCCGTCAGTGCCGATAAGCCGGCCCAGCATGCCGGTCTGCAGCCCGGTGACATTATCATCCGGCTGGGCGATTACCCGGTGCAGTCACTGGAAAGTTATATGCAGGCGCTGAACAGGTTTCACAAAGGGGATAAGACGACGGTAAAAGTGAAAAGGGGAACCGCGACCATTGATCTGAACGCTCAATTCTAAATGAAGGCGCAGCCATGAAACTGAAACTGGATATAGAGGAGATGGTGGAAAGCTTCTTTGAAGATACCCGCCTTATCGGGATTGTGGCACCCCTGAAAGACTACCAGTTTTGCTGGCAGCTTAACCGGTTATTTCACTTCAATTTCCGGTTGAACAACCAGATCGAAATCGGCCTGACCAAGAAGCTGATCCGGTTTTCATTTTCTATCTTTGAGTTTGCGGAATCCGGCAGTTCCCTCATACACTACTTGTATAACAATAAAAACAACGGGGAATACCTGCTGCCCGAATGCAAACACAACGATTTTTTATGGCTGATGAAGGGCGACGCGGTAGACGACAGCAAATTTGAACATATCAGCCGTTCGATAAGGCAGATTACCGGCGTACAGATGGTTTCTGAAATGGTGACGGAAAAACTGACACACCGGGTGAATCTCATGTTTTAAACGCAGGCCATGAGGTCGTCCTGCTATCCTTTTTATTGATCACTAAACAGATTTTATGAAATTGAATTTTGCAGCGATCCTTCGGTTTGCAGCGGGAAAACCGGAAGAGCTTCCCTTGCCCCCGGTAAACTGGATTGAAAAGGACAATACCCTGTACCGTAAAATTGAGTTTAAAAATTTTTCAGCTGCTTTTGCTTTCATGACGCGGGTCGCCCTGGAAGCCCACCGAATGGACCATCATCCAAAGTGGACGAATGTCTATAATACCGTTGAATTCTGGCTATCCACCCATGATGCGGGCGATAAGGTAACTGAAAAAGATCACCAGCTTGCGAAGCGGATTGATGCCGTTATCTGAGTGCTTTGCGCCGCATGAATTTACTGACGAGTGCGAACAGCGAAACAGCCATCCAGGCCGCTTCAAGAATAATGAAGGGTACGTAGTGGATGAGTACGGAAGCCAGGCAGGACATGCCCGCCCCAAGCACATTCAGACCAATATACCAGCTTCCCTCCCGGTCTAGTTTTCCTGCGAGGTTCAGCAGGTAGGCTGCCAGCAGGATGGCTACCCCGCCAAAGCCCACTGCGTCGCTGGTGGTGAATCCATTATTCATGTTTTTATATTATCAGCGGCTTTATTTCCGTGGCGATGCCCCCGGGTTTTCAATTGCGTAACTTGCCGGAGCATGAAAACAATAACCGGTTGCCCCAGACTCGTCCTGGTCTGCTGTCTTTTAGCCGGCGGTATTTTCTGCCTTACCCGCTGCATTAATCATCAAAATAACGAAAACAAAACTGGGAAAATTCCGGAGCGCGGGGATTTTGCCGGATCAGCCTCCTGCGGCAACTGTCACAGGGATTTGTATCAATCCCATGTGCAGACCGCCCATTTCCGCACGTCAGCCCCTGCCTCTGCCAGCACAGTGAAGGGCAGTTTTGATACCGGCCATAATCAATTTTACTACGACACGGAAGACTGGGTGGCCATGAAAACGGAAGGGGGTGCCCGGTACCAGGTGGCTTATCATAACGGTACGGTTACACAGGCCCGCCGGTTTGATATCGTATTTGGTTCCGGCGCCAAGGGACAAACATCTGCTTTCTGGAACGGCGATCACCTGTTCCAGCTGCCGATTACCTATTTCACCGCTGCAGCCGCCTGGTCAAACAGCCCGGGCTATCCCATGAAACCTATCTATAACCGACCCATTACTGCCCGTTGTATGGAGTGCCACAGCACGTTTGTACAAACCACCGGTGCGGACAACGAGGAACCGCAATCATTCAGGAAGGAGAGCATCATCTATGGAATCGACTGTGAAAAATGTCATGGCCCCGGCGCTGCCCATGTTCGCTTTCAGCAATCGCACCCCACCGCCCGGCAGGCGGCCTATATTCTTAACCCCGCACGCATGAGCCGCCAGCAGCAGCTGGACGCGTGCGCACTTTGTCATGGGGGCAGGCTGCAAAAAACTGCATCTTCCTTTAGTTTCCGCACCGGCGATACCCTCTCCCATTTTTTCCATGTTGACAGCATCGCCCCCGATCCGGCGGGTATAGATTTGCACGGAAACCAGTACGGGCTGCTGCGATCCAGTAAATGCTTCCTGCGGAGTGAAACCATGACCTGCAGCACCTGTCACGATTCACATCGCAACGAGCGGGGCAGCCTTGCAGTTTTTTCTCAACGCTGCATGAGCTGTCACACCAGGGAGCAGCACCAGCCGGGCATGATCTGCAAACTGGCGGGTCAAAAAAATCTGAAGATTGACAACAACTGCATCGACTGTCATATGCCAGCCAGTCCGTCCCGCGCCATCGCCGTGTTCCTGCCGGGCGCCGATATACCGGTCTCCGCATTCATACGGACCCATTACATCAAGATATATCCCGGGGCCACCAAAAAATTCATCGCAGCAAACCAAAGTGGAAAACCCTAAGTAGGATCAGTTGCGGTAAGGCAGGAGCTGCGCAGCTGCTGCATCCAGGCCAGGCCCCGGGCACGCGAAAAGCGAATGTTTTTCTCGGGGCTGGCGGCCGGATCGGGATAGTTGGCGAGCGCTGCCGTAACGCTGGCTTCCCGAAGCAGGTGAAGCATGGGAAAGATGGAACGGTTGGTATAATTCGCCGGGTCTGTGTCGTCTGCGCCGGCAAAACAATAGAGCGGGTGGAAGCCCGCTACCTGGTAGATACCCTCGTAGCCTTCCCGGGCAAGCAGTTGCTCTGCCAGGGTAATAAGTTCAAGATAGCTCTCAAAATCCCCAAACCCGTCGGGGAGAATAAGGAGGGCGGTATGAATGGGGTGATCATCCAGCCGCCGGCATTCCAGCAGGAAATCTGCCAGGGCCGCTGAGAGGCCGGTTGCCGAACTGGCCTGGTAGTGGATTGCGTCCTCGCGGATTTCTTTTGCCACGAAGGGACAAAAATTACAGCCGGCGACAACTCTGGTGACCCAGGCCCGGCTTTCGGTGATAACACGTTCATTTTCGGTCATATTATACCGTTATAGTTTCCCGGCAGGGCGGTCGTTTGCCGCTTTGGCGACCACATTCCCCTTCCGGAACCGGAAATATATTGAAAATACCCGCAAAGTGGTATTGCGGGGATGTGGATATTGTCGTCTCTTTACAGCATTGTTTAGCAGCAATTGTTTTGGTTTTAGTTTTCTCTCACAGAAGTTTCTCATGTTAGCCCTGCCAAGTCTCTGGCGGGGCTCTTTTTTTGCCGCCACCGCCGGTTTATCCGGGCGCTTGCCGCCTGCCGAGGTTTCCACAGCCTTTATTAGCCGTTATTTTCCATCCTTTTCAGGGTGTAAAAGCCTTGCCAGTTTGGTCTAAAAAAATTAGTTTTGAATTACTAATAATATTAGTGTTGATAATAAGTTTTTTGCTACATTTGTCATTCCACTACCTTGATTTCAAAAATTAACCCATTATGTCAAATACCGAAAAATTAAAGGCGCTGAAGCTTACCATGGACAAAATCGACAAAGATTTTGGCAAAGGAAGCGTTATGATGATGAATGAGCGCAGCCAGGAACCCATGGAAGTGATTTCCACCGGTTCCATCGGGCTTGATACAGCCCTTGGCATTGGCGGCCTTCCGAAAGGCAGGATCGTGGAAATCTACGGACCGGAGTCGACCGGTAAAACCACAATTGCCATCCATGTCATTGCCGAAGCACAAAAAAAAGGCGGCATGTGCGCCATTATTGACGCGGAGCACGCGTTTGACAGTGCTTATGCCAGGCGGCTGGGTGTGGATGTTGACAACCTGCTGATCTCGCAGCCCGACTATGGCGAGCAGGGCCTTGAAATTGCCGACCGGCTTATTCTTTCCGGGGCACTCGATGTGGTGGTGATCGACTCCGTTGCCGCACTGGTACCCAAAGGCGAGCTGGAAGGAGAAATGGGAGATAGCAAAATGGGGCTGCAGGCAAGGCTCATGAGCCAGGCACTCCGTAAACTCACGGCGACTATCAG
Source organism: Chitinophagales bacterium (assembly GCA_038229695.1). Classification (GTDB taxonomy): domain Bacteria; phylum Bacteroidota; class Bacteroidia; order Chitinophagales; family Chitinophagaceae; genus JACMLD01. The sequence continues at coordinate 4,312 of JBBROE010000029.1, forward strand.
CAAGACCAATACCATTTGCATATTCATCAACCAGCTCCGAGAAAAAATCGGGGTGATGTTTGGTAACCCGGAAACCACCACCGGGGGTAACGCACTCAAATTTTATGCGTCTGTGCGCCTGGACATCCGCCGGATGAGCCAGATCAAAGACGGTGACGCGGCGATTGGTAACCGCGTGAAAGTGAAAGTGGTAAAAAACAAAGTAGCGCCTCCATTCCGCGCGGCAGAATTTGACCTTGTCTTCGGCGAGGGCATTTCCAAAGCCGGCGAAATTGTAGATATGGGCGTCGAACTGGGGGTCATCCAGAAAAGCGGCAGCTGGTTCAGCTACAATTCAGACAAACTTGGCCAGGGCCGGGAAACCGTCAAGCAACTGATGCTGGACAATCCCGCACTGGCTGACGAAATAGAGGCTAAGATCCGCGAAAAGCTGAAAGAGGCCAACGCGGCATAAAGCGTTTTTTGGATTCAGACATATATGGTTAGTAAGTAGCAGCCCCATGTTTATGGGGCTGTTTTGTTTCACCGTCACCCTTTTTCGCTCGTTACACCTTACCTGTTTTTTGTACGTGGATGGCGATGTTATGCATTGACAAAAAAATAAACAAACGGTAACCCATCCGCATAAAACACTGGTGAATGGAGGAATGGAGGAATGGAATGTGGGTAAAAGGGATACATGGAAGAGGGCACTATGTCATAGAAAGATGAACGCACCCGCGCAGGCAAGTAAAAATTGACCCTGTTCTTCCAACCTGGGGTAAACTACTTCATCCATAAGGCGCTTCTCCCTGGGTGTTTCCATGAATGAGTGCGGCTTACCCGCCAGTGGAAGGGACAAATTGCGCGTGCTGAAAGTAGACCTCAACAGGTTGCTGGCTATCTTATCAAAAAACTGTTGGTATTTAGCGGATAAATGTAAAATCCCCCACGCACAGTCACTGGCCTGCCCTTTTGCTCCAGTCCACCTTATCCATGTTCAACAGCGTATGGTACATCACTGTAATTCCGTGAGCAAGATCCGAAGCGGAGCTGCTTTCCTCGGGCGAATGGCTGATGCCGCCCTTGCTCGGAATAAAAATCATAGCCGAAGGAGCAATCTTTGCCATATCCTGGGTATCATGGCCCGCTCCGCTCGGGAGGGCAAGCGTGGTCAAACCGGCGGCAGTAGCGGATTGTGTTATCATGTCCCGGATACGACTATCGGTAATTGCGGGCAAACTCTGGTGTTCAGAAACAAATTCTATCGGCGTACCATATTTTTCCTCCAGGCTGTCTGCCTTGTGCTGAATGAGATGAAAGACGGAATCCAGCTTCTCCCTTGAAAGATCCCTGACGTCCAGGCTCATCGTCACGGAAGCCGGTATAACATTGGAAGCCCCCGGTAAAGCGGAAATTTTTCCGACGGTGGCCACCTGGCTGCCGCTGATGCCTAACACCGTTTCGTTCACCACCAGGATAAAGCGGGCGGCCGTCACCATCGGATCTTTACGGATAGGCATCGGCGTGGTACCGGCATGATTGGTGATACCCCGCACCGTAACCGCCCACGTTCCAAGCCCGACGATCCCCTGGACAACTCCAATGTCTTTCCCTGTTTTATCGAGATTGGCGCCCTGTTCAATGTGCAGTTCCAGCCAGGCGGCGATAGCCCCCTTCTTCACCATCGCACTGGCCAGATGCGCGGTGTCGCCTCCAAGATCACTGATACCACGGCTGATCGTTTTTCCACTATTGGTGACCAACTGAAGCCGGTCAGCTGACAATCCTCCCACCATCGCCTGGCTACCGGTCAGTCCACCCTCCTCATCCACAAAATCAATTACCTCCAGGGGATGTTCAGTGCGGATGTTATGCTCATTCATCATCCCGATGCACTCCAGGGCCGCCACCACGCCGGCATCACCATCGAACATTCCGCCGTTGGGTACGGCATCCGTATGAGAACCGAAAGCAATCGGTGCAAGTTCTTCATTGTTGCCTTCACGCCTGCCGATAATATTGCCGGCTGCGTCAACACGCACAGCCAGTTTCAATTTTTTCATCAGCCCAATCACGTAATTTCTTGCGGCGATATCGCCCGCGCTGAAAGCCACGCGGCGCATCACCCCGGCCGCTGGCTTCACCAGCCTGCCGAGCTCCTGTATCCTTGCCATTGCACGGTCACCATCAGCGACTGTAACAGTTTGACCCTGGATGAGGCTAAAAGCAGTGAACAGGTGAACAGCCATAAAAAAGCAGAGGACTTTACGCATAACGGATGGTATAGGTTAAACAAAAGATGAAAACAGGAGGTCACCAGCCTATTACACAACCATTCCTGATTATTTTCTATGGCCGACAGTTAAACTTAAAGAATTATATGATGATAGACCGCTTTTTAATTAATTTGAGCGAACCATGAAACGCATTTTCTTTTCCCCCTTTTTTCTTTTTTGTACGCTTTTCCTGACTGCGCAATCCTCCGGCCCTTCAAAGATCGAGGCTTATACGGAAAGTCATTCCGGGGACATAGTACACGAGTTTACTGATTTTCTGTCCATACCCAATGTTGCCGCGGACACCGCAGGATTGCAGCGTAATGCCATTTTTATCATGGATATGATGAAAAAAAAGGGCATTGGTTCGGTCCGCCTGCTGCCTGCACGGACAGCTGTCATTCCACCCGCCGTATATGGCGAAGTGCTGGTACCGGGTGCCACCCAAACGTTGTTTTTTTATGCCCATTACGACGGTCAGCCGGTGAATCCAGCCCAGTGGAACAATGCCCTTCAGCCATTTACACCCCGGTTGATTTCCGGGTCTATAGACAAAAATGGGACGGTACAGCCCTTTCCTGCCGACGGAAAAATTAATCCCGACTGGAGGATTTATGGCCGGAGCGCATCTGATGACAAAGCCGGTGTGGACTGCATCCTCAACGGATATGCAGCCTTACGGGCAAGTGGCATAACGCCCACGGCTAACCTGAAGTTTTTCTTTGAAGGCGAAGAAGAGGCAGGTTCCGCACACCTCGATGAAATCCTGCAACAATACCAGTCGCTCCTGGCCCCGGGACTGTGGATCATCTGCGACGGACCGGTGCACCAGTCCGGCCAGAAACAAATCGTCTTCGGCGTACGGGGTGATGCGCACCTCGACCTGACCATTTACGGACCTGCACGCCCCTTGCATAGCGGCCACTACGGTAACTGGGCCCCCAACCCGGCTATGCAAATGGCCAGGTTACTGTCCTCTTTAAAAGATGACAACGGCCGGGTTACGGTGAAAGGCTTTTATGACGACGTGATTCCCTTGAGTCCTGCTGAAAAAGAAGCGCTCGCAAAAGTGCCTTCCCCTGACAAACAATTGCAGGAAGACTTGGGTATCCATTCACCTGAAACGCCAGGCCTGTCGCTGGGAGAAGCGATTAACCAGCCCTCCCTCAATATCAACGGTATGCAAAGCGGCAATGTGGGCGCTATGGCTTCCAACCAAATCCCCACACAGGCCACTGCGGTAATCGACCTGCGGCTGGTGCTGGGGAACGACTGGAAAAAACAACAGCAAAAAGTAATCGATCACATCCGGGCAATGGGATACCACATTGTGGACCATGACCCCACAACAGCAGAGAAGAGACAATTCGCAAAAGTGATTAAAATTATTCCCGGAACCGACGGATACAATGCACAGCGGACTTCCATGGATCTTCCCATCGCCAAAAAAGTAATCGCCGCCGTTGCATCCAGCACCAACAGGCCGGTGGTTTTGCAACCAACGTCGGGCGGAAGCCTTCCCCTTTATCTTTTTGAAAAATACCTCCATGCGCCCACCATCTCGATTCCTGTTGCCAATCACGATAACAACCAGCACGCAGAAAATGAAAATATCCGGGTCGGAAACCTGTTCGATGGCATTGCCACCATGGCGGCACTCATGCAAATTAAATAGGCCGACAGCCAAATAAATAAAACGTTTCATTATCACCGTTACTTATTTTACAAGTTCAAACCAACTGCACATGAGAAATTTTTTTCTTTTTCACTTGCTGGCCATTGCTATGTTCAGTGCCACAGCCCAGGTTAATCCAAGGCCGAACTACCGGCTTGCTGCACGCTTCTCGCAAAAAAAACAGGACAAAATGCTTTTTTCAACCACAGTGGATCCCCATTGGCTTAAAAAGAGTAATCGCTTCTGGTACATGTATGAAAATCCCTCCGGTAAAAAATGGTTTATCGTTGACCCCGTAAAATCAGAAAAGAAATACCTTTTTGACAACACCAGGCTGGCGGCTTCGCTCACCGCCATCATCAAAGATGCTTCGGATGCCGAACACCTGAATATCGACAGTATACGCTTCGTTAAAGACGAACACAGTATTCAGTTCGAATTTAAAAGCACACTTGACGAAATAAAAAAAGATACCGCAGCAAAAAAAATAACGGACAAGAAAGCCCTGCCGCCTGGCAAAAAGATTTTTTATTTTGAATACCAGTTGGAAACCGGCGTGCTGACCGAGCTCACCGACTTTAAAAAACCAAAAAGGAAACCCACCTGGGCCTCCATTTCGCCCGATAGCCAAGTGGTGGTATTTGCGAAAGACTTCAACCTTTATTACTTCGATAAAAAGAGTTATGAAAAGGCGCTCGTCAACGAAGACGACACCACCCTCACCGAAAACAGGCTCACCACCGACGGCATGGAGAATTTTTCTTACGGCGACTCCTACAACGAAACCAATGTGGAACGTGAGAAAAATAAACACAAACGAAAACCTGCCATTGTTTACTGGTCACCGGACAGCAGGCATTTTGCCATGGTTAAAACGGACCAGCGGAAGGTCAAAGACCTATGGGTAATCAACAGCATTGCAGAGCCCCGCCCGACCCTGGAAACCTATAAATACCAGATGCCCGGTGAAAAAGAGGCGCCCGAAGATTACCTTCTTCTCTTCGACATGGAAAACAAAACGCACCGTGAGATCAACGTTTCTTCGTACAAAGACGAAAACATTTCCCTCTGGTCCGCCAATGCCAGGCGGTCCGACCGCGACAACGACTGGCGCACGCTCCGTTGGCTGGGCACCAATGCAAAATTTTATTTAACGCGCACCAGCCGCGACCTGAAACGCATCGATGTGCTGGCTGCCAGCGTCGCCGATGGTTCCATCACGCCACTTATACAGGAAAGACAAAATACGTATGTGGAGACCAGGAAATTAGGCCTGGTAAATAATGGCAAAGAAATTATTGAATGGAGCGAGCGGGATGGGTGGGCGCATTTTTATCTCTATGATGAGACTGGCAAACTGAAGAACCAGATCACTTCCGGCGCCTTCCATTGCGAAGACATCGAAGGCATCGATGATCAGAAAAGGGTCCTTTATTTTTCCGCCAACGGCGTGGAAAAGGGTGAAGACCCCTATTACATGCACCTCTACAAAATAAATTTTGACGGCAGCGGGATGAAGCTGCTCAACCCGGGAGAATTTGAACACAGTATGAGCATGGATGACGATGAAACCTTCTTCGTCGACAATTATTCGAGGGTAAATACGATTCCGAAATCGGTTTTATATACTGCCGAAGGGCACAAGCTGATGGACCTTGAAACGGCGGATCTTACTTCCCTGTTTGCCGCGGGGTATAAATTTCCGGAAATCTTCAGGGTAAAGGCAGACGATGGCATAACCGACCTCTATGGCGTACTCTACAAGCCTTTTGATTTTGACAGTACCAAATCCTATCCCGTTGTTGAATATGTTTACCCGGGGCCACAGACCGAAGCTGTGAACAAGGCGTTTTCCCGGGTGGCTGACAGAACTGACCGGGTTGCGCAAATCGGGCTGATCGTCGTAACCGTAGGGAACCGGGGCGGTAATCCAAGCCGTTCAAAATGGTACCACAGTTATGGCTATGGTAACCTGAGGGATTACGGACTTGCCGATAAAAAAGCGGCTATTGAACAACTCGCTGACCGGCACCGCTGGATTGACATCGACCGGGTGGGCATACATGGTCATTCAGGCGGAGGTTTTATGTCGACTGCAGCCATCCTTGTTTATCCTGATTTTTTTAAAGTTGCTGTTTCCTCATCAGGTAATCACGATAACAGCATCTACAACCGCTGGTGGAGTGAGAAACACCACGGGGTAAAAGAAACGATAGACGAAAAGGGAGACACGAGCTTTGTGTATAACATTGAAAAGAACCAGGATCTCGCGAAAAACCTTAAAGGACACCTGATGCTTACCACCGGTGACATCGATAATAATGTAAGTCCGGCCAACAGTATCCGCGTGATGAACGCGCTGATAAAAGCCAATAAACGATTTGACGTAATGCTGTTACCTGGGCAGCGGCACGGATACGGCGATATGCAGGAATATTTTTTCTGGGGACTGGCCGACTACTACAGTAAATGGTTGCTGGGAGATTTTTCGCAGCCCGTTGATATCGTGGAAATGGATCGTGAAATTGAACAGACCGGTTCTAGAAGCAAATAACCCTTCAGCAAGAGGAAAAAGAAAGCCCCGGTGTAGAAACACCGGGACTTTTTGGTTAAGGCTCTGATTAGTAGCTATTTTAAATAGTTAAATGCTGGCTCAAAGATAACGGCTCCGTCAAGCCGTTCCAAGCGTGAAACATACCCTAAAGCGGGTATTTTTCTACCTCAGTCAACCAACTCTTCCATCTCGGTATTGACGAACTGTGACAAGGCGAAGATATTGTCGCTGGAAAAATTGAACTTCAGATCAGCAGCCGCATATAATTCCGGCAGGGTTGCCATGCCGCCGAGGCTGAGGGCCTTCATGTAATTGTCCAGCGCCGTTTCCTTATTTTCTTTGTATTGCTTCCAGAGTCCAATGGCGCCGAGCTGCGCAATTCCATATTCGATATAATAAAACGGCACTTCAAACAGGTGGAGCTGTCTTTGCCAGCTACCGGCCCGGAAATTCTCCAGGCCGCTGAAGTCGATTTCCTTACTGGAAAACTCATCCAGTATAGCGGTCCAGGCGGCAACCCTTTCGGGGACCGTGTGCGAAGGATTTTCATAGACCCAGTGCTGGAATTTATCGATGGTTGCGATCCAGGGAAAGATAGTGATCACCCGTTCCAGCTGGTGTTCCTTAGCGCGTTTCAACTCTTCCGCACTGTCGAAGAAAACATCCCAGTAATCCATACTGAACAGTTCCATTGCCATGCTCGCGACTTCCGCAATTTCCATCGGGTACTCTTTGAAAGAGCTCAGTTCAAGCCGGTGGGCGAGGAAGGAGTGCACCGCGTGGCCACCTTCGTGAACCATTGTGGTTACGTCACTCATCTGCCCGGCTGCATTCATAAATATAAACGGCGCGCCGGATTCTGCAAGGGGGCAGTTATAGCCGCCAGGGGCTTTGCCCTTCCTGCTGTCGAGGTCGAAGCGGTGGAGCTGGTCCATTTTACGGAGACAATCGGCAAAGAACGGTCGGATCTTTTCAAAACAGGCGATGCTTTTTTCCAGGAGTTCCCCACTCGTTTGGAATGGCCGAAGGGGAGAAGTGCCCGGCGGTTCGGCTTCCAAGTCCCATGGGCGGAGCACATCAAGCCCCAGCTTTTTCTTCCGCGCCGCATAAATCTTGTCCGCCAGCGGCAGAATATGTTGTTTTACTGCATCGTGGAACTGGAAACAGTCTTCCTTCGTGTAATCAAAACGGCCGAGTTCGGCAAACTTATAATCGCGGTAATTATCGAAGGCGGCATTGATCGCTACCGTCTGCCGTTTTTCAACCAACTGGCTATAGAGGCTATTAAGGGCATCCGAATCCTGCAGTCGTCTTTCATTTATTTTCCGGTATACATCTTCCCGTAAATGGCGATCGTGGTTTTCGAGAAATTTCGCCGCCTGTTGCAGGGTATATTCCTTTCCGTCGACCTCAATGGTCATCTTCGCTGAAATGGTCCCGAACTGCTGACCCATTACGCTTAGCTCCGCGAGCAAGGGAATATTTATTTCCCTGAAGAGGTCAATGCTTTTTCTTACCCCCCGGAGGTAGGTAAAATACATGTTCTGGTCAAGTTCAGCCGTGAACGGGCAGGCAATGAATTTGCGGTTTATCTTGTCAGCGTAAGGCTGAATCTTAGGCTGAATTTGGGTCACAAAAAAAACAAAAGCTTCTTCCAGGGTTTTATTTTCGGTGTCGCAGGTCATCCTGATCTGTCTCCAGCAAACATCTTCGCTGAGCATGGCTTCTATTTCACTCGAATCTTTCAGCCATTTCTCGAGTTCACGTACGGAATGAATAGGGCGCTCCGTCAATTCCCTGAAATAAGGTTCCAGCACATCCCAGTCCGTGACCTTAAAATCCGGGGGTAAAAATGTGCGCGGAACGGGATGTATATCAGCACTTGCGTTTATCATATCCTTCATGCTTTAAAAACACCAGGCTGCAGACAAAGGTTCAGGTAAACTTCTGCTGCAGCCAGGTAGGTATGGGGTAATATTATTTCTTCTTTGGAGCGGCCTTTTTCTTTGGCGTCTCGGCTGTTTTTTCCGCGTCTGCGCTGTCTTTCTTAGCTTTCGGGGCAGTCTTTTTTGCTGTTTTCCCGGCTGGCTCTTCAACAGGCTCCGCTTTTTTCTTAGGCGCCGCTTTCTTCTTAGGCGCTTCGACTTCTGTTGCCTTTTCTTTTTTATCGGCTTTGCCGGACTTTTCTTTTGCTGGCTCAGCAGCGGTTTCAGGCACCGCTTCTTCCTCAGGCGCTTCTGACGGTTCGCTGAGTTTTATCTCTACGTTGTTCTGTTTCAGGATCTCGAACCATTTCACGATCTTCTTCATGTCACTGCTGTAGACACGGTCGAAATCGAGATCAGGATAAACGGTTTCAAAATATTTTTTAACAGCGGCATTATCTTTGGCATCCGGCAGGCTGCCATTGCCCGCCTGCATAGCCTGCAGGATATCCACGAGATTGACATTATCTCTTACCGTATAGATTTCAATGCTTTCCAGGTGAGAAAAATTATGAATACGGCTGGAAACAAAACGGGTGGACTTATCATCCAGCGAGCGCACGATGGCGCCATCATTTTTACTGCTGATAAGTTCGTGTAAACCGGGTAATCCTGAGACGGCAATGATTTTACTATAATCCATACAAAATTGCTTTTTAAAGGACGTGCAAGATACAGGAAAACCGCAAAACAGGCCTAATTAAGGGCCCTGGGTCCACCCTACGTACAGACCTACAGGGAGGCCATTACCCCGTTCGGGAACTTTATGTGGTCAAACGGTGTCAGGATGCTGCGCTGAATACTCCTTTAAATTTGAAAAATGTGAGATCCCTGTAATAAAAGCGGGAGGTAACGGCCAGCCGTCCGGGCGTGTCGGCGGAACATTGGGTTTCTGCGTAGATCAACGGGTGCCTGCGCGGATCGATAACGGAGAGAAACTTTAACTCATGGCCATTGATGAGCCGGAGACTGGTACCCGAAAAGGTTTCCGCCAGTTCTTTAACCATTTGCAGCATACACACGCCAGGCACAACGGGTTGGCCGGGAAAGTGGCCCGAGAAAATTTCATGGCCAGGGTTCATCTGCATAATCGTATGCATGTTTTCGCTGGTGTTTTCCGTGTTAACCACTGTATAAAAGCTGTCCCTCAGCATCATGGCGAAATCTTTTTTAATCCTATTGTAAAATTAAAATTATTATGGGTTATTCCGATGCTGTCGGGAACACCCTGGCCGGAGCCGCTCATCACAGCTGTCACCACGGGTTTACGACGGCCTGCACGTTCCATCCTTACAAGCTGACCGCAATCTTTCGTGGTAATATAATAATAGCTGCCTGAAGCCTGCGGGAAACGGTAATAGGTCAGGCCTTCGCGCCAGCGGATTTGCGGTTGCTGGCTGTCCAGGTGCTGCATCAGTACCAGTTCAAAGTCTTTACGGAGCGTGGTGATAACTGCCTTTTTATCCATCTTTGGTAATATATAGAATACGCGGAACGAACCGTCTGCTGCAAAGGCAAAATCGAAGTAACTAAACCCCATTTCATTTGACAACACCATACGGGTACTGCTGTCCGGCATCAGTTTGATAAGCAGGATGCCACTGAGGTGATTGCCTGTTAGATCCACCCGGGTCCGGTAAAGTGTCTTGATGAAATGGGGTTTAAACCGCTCCAGGCAGGCCGCATTCCCCGGCACGGCCGTCATTCCCCGGTAGGCATTGCTGCAACCGCAGGAAAAGAGGACGAGGCTAATGAATAGTAAACAACGCATCGGCAACCGGTACATTCATTTCTTTATTGGTGAACGTAATAATCGTATTGTCCCCGGATTTTTCATCCATCCTTAATTTAGTTACTGAGAAATCCTTCCGCGACACGTACACCAGGATATGGGAGAAAAACTCTTTCAGGCCCGCTGCCGTCGGTGAAAGGGCTATCAGGTAATCACCGCCTTCGAGAACCGATGCCTGGTAGGCCGGGTTAGCTAAAACGGCACCCTGGATGCAGTCCAGCATCAGCTGGTTTACCTGCTGAAAAGTTTTGTTGGATTTTGAAGAAATTTTATTTTCCTTCTGCCCGTCCCTCATATAAATTTTGTTATTACTGATGATGACCAGGTATTGAAAAGGCGACAGGTATTCCATCCTTACCATGCCCGGTTTTTTAAACCAGAATTTGCCGGAAGAACTGATTTTGTCAGCCAGGAGCGACAGGTTTTTTTCCTGTATGAAATCGCTTTTTACCGATTGCAGCTGCCGGCTTGCTGCCGTGAAACGACCGGAAAAAGCCACCAGGTCTACTACCGGTTTATAACCCGGGTACTGCGCGATGGCAAGTATGGGCAAGGCAAAAACGAGGCAGGCCAACAAAAATTTATGCATAAGGCAATACATTAAGGAGATGGTCAGGACGTACAAATTGATACCCTTCTTTACGGGCGGCCGCTATGAATGCAGGCAGTATGTTAAGGGTACAATGGCCGGCATCGTGCAGCAAAATTAGTGCGCCCGGTCGCAGCCCTTTCATAATTTTCTGCAACAATTGCTGTTCGTCGCGGATAACGGTGTCCATGCTGCGGACAGACCACCCGATAGCGGTATATCCTGTTTCCTTCAGCACGTTGCGCATGACCGGGGTGGTTACGCCATACGGCGGCCGGAAGAGTAGCGGCCGGTGGCCGGAAAAGGCGGCCAGTACTGCTTCCATGCGCAGCACATCTGCTTTCATTTTAAGCGCGGGGAAAAGATCAAAAAAGAAATGGTGCGAGTAGCTGTGGTTGCCAATGATATGGCCCTCGGTGAGCATTCTTTGAACAATCGCTTCGTTGCCGGCAATATTTTTACCGATACAAAAAAAAGCAGCCGGTATATTTTCCCGACCGAGCATATCCAGCACCCCGGGTGTGGCAGCAGCTATTGGCCCATCGTCAAAACTGAGGGCAATCTTTCGTTCGTCAGTTTTTGAATAGCAGATAACCGGCAGGTAAAAATTGCTGGCGACATGAATCGAGCCATACACCAGCAGGCCGAGGTAGGCAAGTATTAAAATGACAAATACATACCAGGGCACCGAAAATTGCAGTCGGACCACGATCATCGCTGCCAGCAGGGTGATAAAGACCAGGGAACTTTTCCGGAAGTTTATCATATGGTCAAAAGCATAAAGGAATGATGGATATTTTCATAATGATTGTACAGGAGGATTTTTCGCGGTGAAAAATTCGGGTCAGGATGATGCGGCACATGGCCGTCTTTTGCAATTTCAGCTGCCAGCCACAGCGCGAATGCCGTGCTGGTCGGGTATTCACCGCTGAGTTGTTTATAGGTTATCCATTCCGTTCCGGTAAACAACGCCTGCCGCAACCGGGTGTATATTTCATCGGATTCCGCATCCCCGTTTCGGCCCAGGATCAGGAGGTCGATATCTCCCGGTTGTATGTGCTGCGCTTCCAGGAAACGACGCGTTTCGCTGAACACCTCCGCTTCGTCAACAGGTTTATAAAACGTATGTAGCCCTTCCAGCACCGGCTTCCCGGGCGACGGATGCCCCGTCAGCAGGAAAAAGGCAGCTCCCTCTCCTGCGATGGTGCCAGTTGATTTTTCGGAGAAAAGGCTATTGTTCGAAACCGGCTGCCGTTTGTAAAGACCAAAACGACTGAGGATGTCAAAACTGGCATCCGTAATCTCATCGGCCGCGCCGGTTAAAACATGGGCTGCCGCATTTTCCTCCAGTAGCATCATCGCATCCTGCAGGGCACGTTCAAAGGAAAATCCGCGGTGCACAAACGTATTGTTATAGTGGTGGCATTGCAGGAGCAGGGCGATTTGAGCGCCAATGGTATTGTGGGTAGACTGGATAAAAGCCGTGGGTGTAAGCATTTCTTCCTGCTGCCCAATCATCTTTTTAAGAAAGACCCCCGTGTCTTCGAGGCAACCATAGGCCGTACCCATAACGATTGCGCCGGGCATGGTAATGGCAGCGCGTTGCAGGCACTCCATCGCGGCCGCAGTACCCATTTTTATGATCCTGCTCATCCGCCGGATGGCTTTCGAATCGATGTAGGGGCTGTAATCCGGCTCAGCGGCCCGAAGCCGGTTGCCCTGCCACCCCATTATTTTATCATGGAACCGGCCAGTGGTGAAGCTTTGTTGCGGCGAGATGCAGGCAGATGCAAGGATATAAGTTTTCATCTCAGGCCTTTGAAAAAATTAAAGAAGAGCAGTTCCCGCCGAATCCAAATGAATTGCTGAGGACATGGTTGACTGTCGCGTTGCGGAAAGTCTTTACCGGTACAAAAGGCAGCGCTGCCATTGGCGTGTGCAGCCGCAGGTTCGGGTAAACAACCTGGCGCCGTAAGGCTTGTAGCGAAAAGACCGCTTCAATACTGCCGCTGGCTGCCAATGTATGACCGGTGTATGCCTTGGTAGAACTCATCGGCGGATATGGAACGCTAAAGATCCGGCTGACCGCAATGCCTTCCGAACTATCGTTATTGAACGTGCCGGTGCCATGAAGATTAATGTAACTGATATCGTTTGGTTGGAGGCCGCTTCTTTCCAGTGCCTCTTTCATGGCCAGGTAGGCCCCGGTGCCGTCGGGAGAAGAAGCTGTCTGGTGATGCGCATCATTTGCATTGGCGTACCCGGTCAGCCTGCCGTAAAGGTTAGCGCGGAGACCGGCCGCCGTTTTTTCTGAAACCAGTACAAGGTACCCGGCACCTTCTCCGAGGTTGAGGCCGCGCCGGTTTTCATCGAAGGGCATACAGGGCGAGGCATCCAGGATTTGAAGCGTATTGAACCCATTCAGGGTAAAACCGGTGAGTGCATCAGCACCCCCGGCAATAACGGCATCTGCCAGGCCGTGCCTGATCAGCCTGGCTGCATAAAAGATGCTGTTGGCCCCGGAGGAACAGGCGGTGCTGATGGTAGTAATATGATGCTTAACCGATAGTGCGTCGGCAACAAGTTCGGTAACTGCACCGCATTCATGGTTCACCACGTTCCGAAGCCGGCCGCCCCCGGCATGTTCCATAAAGCGGGCAAAAAATTTTTCTGATTTATCCATGCCGCCGACCGAATTAGCGGAGACAAAGGCCACGCGAAGGTTGCCAGGCGTGGACATCCCGGCATCCTCAACCGCTTCCCGTGCTGCCAGCAGACCGAGCAGCGCAGTGCGGCTTGCCGTGACCGGGAGGCCGGTAATGGAGGAAAGTTCCTCATTGGAGAGTTTCACTTCCCCAACCGGCAGGTGCCCGCGGTACCGGGTTTCCAAACCCGTGATAGAACCTATCCCAGCCTGCCCCTTCTCCAGGGCGTGAAAACATTCCGCCGCATTATTTCCTATAGCGGACACTACGCCGATCCCGGCCACATAGACTTGTGCACTTGGATTATACATAGGTCAGTCCTGCTTCGCCCGGTGAGTTTTGATGTAGTCGGCCATGGTACGTACGGTCCGGAAAACCTGGGGCCCGTCTTCCGCGTTATTCAGCTTGATGCCGTATTGTTGCTGCAGGAGCACGATAAGTTCCAGTGCATCGATTGAGTCCAGGCCAAGACCCTCGATAAAAAGCGGTTGATCGTCTCCGATATCGGCCGGTTTGATGTGCAGCAGGTTCAGCTGTTCTACAATCTGTTTTTTCAAATCCTCCATCAGGTTATCCATGTTGTAACAGGTAAATGTTTTGAAGATGCTGTTCCGTAAATAATAAATTTTGTCCGCGGCTTTTGCGCTCCACCAGGAATAAACAGGCGCGGTAGTCTTCCCCGATCAAGTCCAGCCACCCGCAGATGCCCGCCTGGATAGCGCCACTGCTGAAAAGCTGTTCCATGTAAAAGGTTATAAACAAAGGATTAAATCTGTCAAAAATAAAAAAATCGTTCTCCCCCTTAAAGTTATGCCGGATACAGATTTCCCCCATCACAATATTGGGCAGCGTGTATACAAAAAGGGACGGGCTGGCCATGGTTTTCATGGTTTCCGCAAACCGGATATCGGTATCAAGGCTGCTGTTGCGGTTACAGAACAGGAGGCCCATGTCTTCCGGTGCATAGGTGCCGGGGGCCACGGAGTCCCGCAGCAGTAGTTCCGCGGTCAGCCAGCCGAGGCGGCTGAGGTTGTCCATTTTATAAAACCTGGGATAAGCGCTGCCAAGATACTGGTAAACTGATAACAGGAACTCCTGCACAGATGTTCCGTGGTTTTCGAAAAATCGTGTACCGTTTTTGATGACTTCGTTACCGCCAATGCTGCAACTCGCGGTGATATAGCTTGTGTTCTCCAATGTTTCTTTAATTGTCCTTTCGCGCAGCGTTATAGCGATCGCGGGTTTCAATGGTTTTCGCGAGTTTACCTACGGCCGACTCAGCATCTTTTACAAAAGGGTTATCCTGGTCCCAGACATAACCGGCGAGCACACTGCAAATCTGGTTTTTGATGGCCTGTACCGGGTTATCAGCGAAAAATATCGTGTCCAGGGTACCGTCATACCAGGCTTCCACGTAATTGCGGAATGTATTAACTCCCTGCATCACCGGTTGCATGTATTCTGTTTCCCAGTCGATCGTCTCTCCCTTCAATTTTCTGATTACCAGGTGAGCCGCACGCTGACTGGACACGGTGGCCAGGGTTACGCCAGACGAAAATATCGGGTCAAGAAACTCTGTCACGTTCCCGGTGAGTACAAACCCATCGCCGTAAAATTTATCGGTGGTTACCGACCAGGATTCCAGTACCCTCGGCGTAAATAAAAAATGGGCATGGCTAAACCGCTCACTGAAATACGGTTCCGTGGCGATGATGGCGCGCAATTGTGTTTCAGGGTCGGCTGCCGAAGCAGTAAAAAAATCCGGGTGACCTACAAAGCCCACCGACGTGACCCCATTCGAAAAAGGGATGACCCATACCCAGACGCCGGGCTGGTGCACCACGATCGTAATCCGGTTGGGTTCATCGGCCATCGACCGTTCCGTATCGTCGAGGTGAACAAATAACGCCTTCCGCGGCGGTTGTGTCGACGGCCTTTCGAGATTGAATAACCGGGGTATGACGCGGCCGTAGCCGCTGCCGTCGATGATGAACCGGGCGTGGATTTCGGTTTTGTTTCCGTCCTTATCTTCCACAGTGGTAACGGAATTTCCCGCCTGAAAACAAATACCGGTCACCGAGGTTTCATAAGCCACCGGAACGCCCATTTCTACTACGGCATCGGCGAGGGTTTTGTCAAACTCCGCCCGGGGAACCTGCCAGGTCCAGTTCCAGCCCGCTGTGAACTGGTCAGCAAAAAAGTAATCGCAGACTTTGCCGTTTTTTACAAATTTAGCGCCCCGTTTAACCTGGAAGTTTCTGGCGCCGACGGCCTCGAGAAAACCGGCTTCTTCCAGCGCTTCCATGCAGCGTGGCAACAGGCTTTCCCCAATCACGAATCGTGGAAACTGTTGTTTTTCCACGATTTTTACGCGGAAGCCTGCCTGGTGAATAATAGAAGCGGCCACGGTTCCCGAAGGACCGGCACCGATAACCAGCACGTCTGTTTGTTCCTTGTTCATATTGAGGATATCAAGTGGCGGAATTATGACTTCACCCAGCTGCGATCAGTGCTTCACTTCAACTTTCTCTTTTTACAGCGGAGCAGCGTCTGGCTGATCCCGATATTATCAGTTTGTTTCTCTATCTCAAACCCGGCTTCCTCCACGCAGGCGAGGAAGGTTTCCGCGCTGTACATCTGGCTGTTGCCGTTCGCCAGGGCGGTAAAATACAGAGAGGTTTGCTGCAGGCAAAATGCGGCGACCTCAAACCGCTGTTTATCCCAAAAAGGCTCCAGGATGTAAACATACCCATTGTCAGCGAGGGACTCCCTGCAGCGGCCCAGGATGGAAACAATTTCGGCCTCTGAAAAACAATCCAGGAACTGGCTCATCCATATGGCATCAAAGCCGCCGGGGATACGCACCTGCGGATCAAGGATATTGGCAACAAGCAGTGAAATCCGATTGCCGAGAGCCAGTTCACTAACCCGCTTCCGGGCTACCTCCAGCTGACCGGGCAAATCCATGATAGTGACCTGTACGGACGGATCGTAATTGACCGAAGCGATGGCCCATTTGCCGGTGTTGCCGCCTATATCCAGTATATTTTTTAAGCCGCTGCCATAGACCATGGGCAATACCTTCGGAAAAGCGTTATCGGAAAAAAAATGATCAAAATTGAACCAGCTTTCCTGGACTTGCTCCGGTAATTGTGACAAACCTTCGTAAATGGTGGACCAGTCACCAAATTCCTTCAGTCCCACGGGCCTTTCTGTGGCGATGCTTTCATCCAGCGCGAATAAGCCTTTATAATTTACATCGTGTATAAAATCCATATTGACGCGTGTCAGCGGATCGTGCAGGATGAAATGACCGGTTTTGGCCAGCGTGTACCGGCCCTGGTTATATAAAACGAGGCCCATGCCAAGTCCTGATTCAAGAAGCACCCTTACGCCGTAGCGGGGAAGCTTCACCTGTTCTGCCAGCTCCGGCACGCTGAGGCCGGTTGTTGCCGAGGCTTCCACCGCAGCCAGGATGCCGCTGTTCCGGAGCACCCGGGCGGCCTGGAAAATCACCGGTCCGAAAGCGATCCACTGCGCCATTTCCTTTGCTTCAAAAGCTGATCTCTTATCCTTACTGTAAAACATCTTGTCGATTGTTGATACTACCGGTCAAACCGGCGATTTGCTAAAGACCAGCGCTGCATTGCAACCACCGAATCCGCTGGCTGTTTTTAAGCAATGCTGTGTATTGATGGTAGTCAGCGTATTACAAACATTCAGGGGTTTGGTAACCCCGAGCTCACGGAAACCCCTGGTCGGAAAAAAATTATGGCTGAGCAGCGATTGTGTAGCCACAACCGATTCCAGCACCCCGGCGGCGCCCAGGGTATGACCGAAATATCCTTTGATGCTGTTTACCGGAATATCTTCCATATCCGAAAGTGAAAATGCCCTGGCCTCCATTTCGTCATTATACAGGGTAGCCGTGCCATGGGCTGAAATGAATCCAATATCTGCTGCCTTTGTTCCAGCCTGCTGCATTGCCCGGCGGATGGCGATACCCAGCTCTTCCCCGGTTCTGCTGGGCCCGGAAATATGATTGGCGTCGTTGGATACTGCACCACCGGATATCATAATTCCCCTTCCCTTCTTTTGCGTGGAAAGCACCATGGAGGCGGCTGCTTCGCCGAGATTAATGCCATTGCGGTGCTTATCGAATGGGCGGCAGCTGGTGGTACTGATAGCCTGGAAGGAATGAAAGCCCGACACGATAAAGCCGGATAGTTCATCGGCGCCCACGACCACCGCATGGGTGTATCTTCCCGATTCCAATAACCGTTTCCCCGTTAAAAGGGCTGTAAGGCCTGAAATACAGGCGTTGCTGATCACAAGCGGCGTATTGGCCGCACCGAAATACCGTCCAATCTTAGTGGCGGAACCACTGAGCGCTATTTCCTCCGGGGCGGGCTGCGGACCTTCTTTTTCCAGCAGCGAAATATTTCCCTTCGTACTGGACAGAATCAGGATGGTATCTGGTTGACGAAGGCTGATGCCACTTTCGTCCAAAACACCGGAGACAGAAAAAATCACCATCCGTTCGAAGCGTGAATAGCTGCCTGTACCCTGGTTCAGTGCTGCGTTTTTTCCCCAGTGGTCCGGGAATACAGAAACGCTGAATGTCTGGTCACCCAGCCCCTGGAAAAGCCGGGGCGCGACCGCCGACTTATCCTCCAGCAAAGCGGCCATATTGTCCGCTGTGGTTGAACCCAGCGGAGACAGAATATTATCACAGACAATAAAAACAGCTTTCATCATATCCAAATTAAATCATCAGGTGGCTGGCTTTCCAGGATTCAAAGAACGGTGGATTGGTCAGTTGCAGCATCGAATGCTCGCGGTCGAGAAATACCTGCACTGACGTCCCTTTCGCCACCAGCTTTTCGTTGGCGGCATTAAAGATTTGATAATGAAAATTTATTTTAGCCGCCTCACAGGGCACATACTTCGTCTCCACGATCATGGTATCGCCATAACGCAGGCTGAGTTTATAATCGCAGCTGATGCTAACCAGGGGGACCACAAAACCTTCCCTGTAAAAATCAAGATACCGCAGTCCATGGGTTACCCCGAAGGCTTCCCTCCCGTCTTCAAAATAACGCAGGTAATGGCCGTGCCAGGCAATCCCCAGCGGGTCTGCTTCATTAAAACGTACGGGAATCTCGGTTCTTTCAACAAGGAATTTACTCATGGTTTCAAATCGTACAGACAGAAAACTACTGGAATTTATTTTTCCATTCGGAATACTTTTTATTCTCGATGCTGTTGAGCAGATTTTTAATTGTTGACGCCCAATAGTTGCGGAAGCCAAAGCCCATTCCGGCTTTTGCTTCAACCCGGTCTGTAAATAAAACCTTTTTGGCTTTCAGATCGATAAAAGTCACCCACAGGGCAGCGGCTTTGGCGGATTTGCTCATGGCTTCCATTACGAAAAGAATGCCGGTGCCTTTTTTGTCTCCCGGGTCAAGGCCCCTGACGATAGCACGGATATCATCGTCTTTGAACCGGTGAAAATCGGACGTGTTGGTGGATTTAATTTTTGCGGCATCTGCTTTTTCATTCACTTTATTGACCGGGCCGAGGTCATGATCGATACTGGTTTTGTGAAAGGCTTTATTCAGGTCGAACTTTTTACTTTCTGTAACCACCAGCTCGTTGATTCCGGCGTACTGCCGGCTGCGGATGTCCATTTCATTGGCGTTGGCGTCGTCGATCAATTTTGCCTGGTTAAAATCGATACCCAGGTAAACTACCGGGGTTTCGCTGGAACTGAAGAAATCTTTCATCGACTGCGCAGGAGCGCGATGCAGCAGCGCCAGGCTGCAGAAGACCAACAATGGGATTCGGGCGGCTT
Organism: Chitinophagales bacterium; assembly: GCA_038229695.1. Taxonomy (GTDB): domain Bacteria; phylum Bacteroidota; class Bacteroidia; order Chitinophagales; family Chitinophagaceae; genus JACMLD01. Next base: position 23,724 of record JBBROE010000029.1, read on the forward strand.
GTCTCATCGTTATATTTTTTTATGGTTCTTAATAAAGATTTTCATTTCACACCGGGCTATCACCTGTCCCTCGCATGAAATTATTCCCTTAATCACTGAGACATCAAACACCTGGTTATAAATTTCAATTTCTGTTTCAAGAACATCTCCCACGCGCGGTAATGCAAAAACCTCAAAATTTTTGACTGCGCCAATATACCCCACCTGGACAGGAGCATTTTCTTTTTTTGCCTCGTAGCCGGCTCTTGCCGCTGCGGTCTGCGCAATATTCTCCAGCAAGCCGGGTTCTGTAAACCCGCCGTCTCTGACGAAGATGTTATCACTCCTCACCTGCAAAGTTGTGCGGGTGGTGGTGCCGGATGAAAAGGTGAGTCCGTCGACCATCACAAACGGGTACCGCTGGGGAATAAGCGCTTCTATATTATTCATTACGTTCATCAGGCCTGCCAGAAACTATAATAGTTAAACCATTGTTCAGGATATTGTTTTACTTTTTCTTCCATAGCGGAAGCAAAATCCGCCAGCATCGCCTGCATCGCTTCCTGCCGGGGCAGGTTTGACATTATTTGAGGAGGCGAAGCAAAAAAGTGGTAGTGCCGTCCTTTCTCCCTGCAGGCAAAAACAAAAGACACGGGCACTTTGAACGTGGCCGCCAGTACAAACGGGCCGGCCGGAAATCTTGCGGGCGCGCCGATGAAGGAGGTGGTCATTGTCTTATTTCCCTCGATAAACCGATCGGCATGCATGCAGACCAGTTCATTTTTTTTGAGTGCATCGTCGATGGCGTAAATATGGGAAAGATCATTTTTAATGATAATAACCCGCATATTCCGTTTCCCGGTCACACTGTCCAGGTAGGCTTTGATCTGCCTGTGTTCTCCGTCGTACATCACCACGTGAATCGGTGTTTCCAGTCTTTTCAGGAGATGTCCCGCGATTTCCCAGTTGCCGATATGAGCACTTAACAATAGACCTCCCCGCTGCCCGGCAGTGATGTTGCGCAGGTGTTCCTCGCCATCAAAATCAAAGGTGAACCGTTCTTCCATTCCGGACAACACCACCACTTTGTCAATCAGGGTCTGACCAAGCCGGTAATAGTTGCTGTAGAGTAGTGTAAAGGACCGGAGCCTGCCAAAATGCAACCTTTTATGAAAGTAATGAAATATGAGTTTGGATGACCGGAAAGAAAATAAAAAATAGTACAGGACCACTACCCGCAACAGGACATAAGCCGGGCTAATCCCGAAATTTTTCAGCACTGCTACAAATATCCGGTAACCCGTCGATGTTCCCCTGCTCTTACCCTGCCAGGAAGGCATTATACGGCTTCTTTTGCATTCATACGCCGGGCAACATAATCATAAAAATCCTGGAAGCTGACGATGCCTGTAAAATCTTCCGGCTTTACTTTAAATCCGAAATTACCTTCCACTACAACAACCAGGTCTATATAATCCAGGCTGTCCAGATCCAGCGTCGTCTTCAGGTTGCCGCGCGGTGTAATGCTGTCTGCTTCCACTTCAAACTCTTCTGTCAGAAAACCATTGATTTTCCGAATAATATCTTCGTTGTTCATAAGCAGTAGTTTACCTGTTCCACTTCCTGGCAATGAGGGAGGAATTGGTGCCCCCGAAACCAAAAGAGTTAGACAAAAATATTTCAAAATTTTTATTCAGCGTACTTTTTACGATGTTCAGCCTGGCCGAATCCTCATCAGGGTTTTCGAAATTGATGTTTGGAGCAATGAAGCCATGCTGCATCATCAGCGAAGCGTAAACGATTTCGCTTGCACCGGCCATCCAGCATTCATGACCGGTCATTGATTTGGTTGAACTTACCCATGGCCTGGTGGCCCCGAACACGGCATCGATGGCTTTGGCTTCACTGGCGTCGCCAACGGGTGTGGAGGTAGCATGAGCGTTGATATACTCGATGTCTCCAGGCTGCAGCCCGGCATCCTTTAGCGCCATGGAAAGGGCCCTGACCGGCCCGTCAACCGTAGGATTTGAGATATGGCCGCCGTTGGATGAAAATCCATAACCCAGTACTTCTGCAATTATCGGTGCCCCTCTTTTCTGTGCCGATTCCAGGCTTTCGAGGATGACGGTAGCCGCCCCGCCGCTCGGGATCAGCCCATCCCGGTCGCGATCGAACGGCCGCGAGGCTTTTGTGGGCTCTCCTTCCCTGATGGAAAAGGCGGAAAGGGCATCAAAATTCCCCATTGAATATTTATTGACCTCCTGCGCGCCACCGCATATCACGCATTCCTGCAGACCGCTTTTGATAAAATGATAGCCAAGCCCTATAGCATGAGAGCCACTGGCACAGGCTGCGCTTACCGTAAGATTGATGCCCCTAAGCTTGAAGATGGTGGCCAGGTTCATGGTCACGGTAGAATTCATCGTCTGGAAGACCGATCCTGACCCCACGAGCATGGTGTCTTTTTTTTCGCGCATCACGTCGATGCCGTGAATAACGGACGCTGCACTACTGTCGTTTCCATATAAAATCCCTGCTTCGCGGCTATCAATATAATCCTGATCCATCCGGGCATTCGCCAGCGCTTCCAGGGTGGCCATATAGGCGTATTCACCCTGCTCCGGCAACATTACGCGGGCCCGCCGGTCGAGCAACCCCTTCAGGTTGGGCCGCTCCACCGTTCCCGTCAGGGCACTCCGGTAGCCGAAAGCCTTTCTTTCCGGATCGAAAATGATACCCGACTTTCCCTCATAAAGTGATCGGGTCACGGCTTCCAGGCTCGTGCCCAGGCAGGAATATATCCCCAGTCCCGTTATAACCACTCTGTTCATAGTAAGGTATTCTGTGACGCTGCAAACTACGGTAAAAACCCAACGCCCCATATACAGCAAAGCGGTAATGGCGGCCCCGGATTCTCCCCGCCAATATAGGTAAACCTTGTGAAATGTCCCAGCAGCAACTTGTGTATAATCCTTCCCTGGATGCGCAGGCTGGGGGGAAAGGTAATTTCTGCAGGGGTCGTGAATCCGGTTCAGGCCAGGCTTTATCAGGAGTAGAGGCCGCCGTTCACATTCAGCACTTCACCAGTGATATAAGCCGCCTCCCGCGAAGCAAGGAATCCGACCGCATGGGCCACTTCCTCCGGCAGCCCGAATCTTTTTACAGGTATCATAGCAGACAGCTCCTTTTCGTTGAGGTCTGCGGTCATGTCGGTACTGATAAAACCTGGCGCCACGGCATTTACCGTGATGCCCCGGCGTCCGATTTCCTGGGCAAGTGCCTTTGTCGCCCCGATTACCCCGGCTTTGGCTGCAGAGTAATTCACCTGCCCCGCCATGCCCTTGAGCCCGGACAGGGAAACGATATTGATGATCCGGCCATAACGCTTCAGCAGCATGGCATTGACAACCAGCCGGGTCACATAAAAAAAACCGTCGAGGCTGGTTTTTATCACGCTTTCCCACTGCTCATCTTTCATGAAAACCATCAGGCCGTCTTCCCGTATCCCGGCATTATTGACCAGCACCTCAATATTTTTTTCCTGATTGGTTTCCATCCAGCCTCCGAGTACCGACTGGATGTCGGATTTACTGGCTACGTCAAACCGGAGGGTCTCGCCATTCCCGCCTTTTTCCTGTAAAAGGGCGAGGGTATTTGCAGCCTCGGTTTCATTTCCTTTGTAACTGATCAATACGTAGTAACCCATTGCCGCCAGTTTCACACACACCGCCCTGCCGATTCCTCTTGACCCGCCCGTAACCAAAGCACAATTCATAAAAAAATAGGATGAAACTTTCCGGAATATACCGGGTAAATCAGGAAACCGGGGCTGTTGCCGCTACCTGGACCGCCTTATCAGAAAAAACGTTATCGGCTTTTTCCAGGTAAGTCTTTACAGCCCGTAAGGATTTGTAGGAAGGCTTGTCTTCAATAAATTTTGGGAAGATTTTTCTTATCTCTGAATAAATGCGGAACGTGTAGCTCGACAGGCGGTCGGTACACCCCAGGAAGTCCACCGCCTGCAGCACCGCAACCATCTGTATAGCCAGCACTTCAAAAGAATTGTCAATCACGCGCCGGGTCATGCTGGCCGCATTGCAACCCATACTCACGATATCCTGGTTGTCGTTGTTATTGGGTATGCTGTGCACGTACATAGGGAAAGACAGGGTCTGGTTTTCAGCAACCGTTGACGTGGCCGAAAACTGCATGCCCTGTATACCGAAATTATAACCCAGCACACCCAGGTTCACGAAGGGCGGAAACTTCTGGTTCAGTTTATCGTTGAGCAGGTAGTTGAGCTGCCTTTCGGCAAGCATTGATAACTTGGTAATGGCGATCTTCAGCTTATCCATTTCAAGGGCTACATAATCGCCGTGGAAGTTGCCGCCATGAAAAATATTTTCATTCGGATAATCGATAACCGGGTTGTCATTTACTGAATTGAGCTCGTGTACCACAACGGTTTCGGCGCCCAGGATAGTGTCGTATACCGGACCCAGGATCTGGCTGACACAGCGCAGCGAATAATATTCCTGCACCTTATCTTCAAACACTTCCTGGTTAATATTTTCGGGTTTATAGAGGTGCTGTGACCTGCTGCGGATCATCTTGCTGTCCTTCAGCATCTCTCTTTCCATGGCTGCGATATGATTCTGCCCGGGGTGTTTCTTAACCACATTCAATTCATAAGAATAATGATCGTCAAATGCCTCAACGATTTCATTCGTCATCGCCGAAAGCGTCACTGACCATTCCAGCAGCTTCTTGGCCTGTATAATATTCACCAGCCCGATGCCGGTCATTGCGGAGGTGCCGTTCAGAATCGCCAGCCCTTCCCTCAAATAAATGGAAAGTGGTTTGATGTCCAGTTCCGCAAATACGTCCTCCGTCGGTCTTACAACAGCTTCATAAGTAACCTCCCCCTCCCCGATGAGCACCAGGGCAAGATGGGCAAGCTGCACCAGGTCGCCACTGGCACCCACGCCACCATGTTCGTAGATACAGGGATACACATTTTTATTGATGAGTGCCTGCAGCAGTTCAATGGTATCCGTATGTACGCCGGAATAACCCTGTAAAAGGCTGTTCAGCCTCGCCAGCATAAGGCTTTTCACCAGTACCGGATCGAGCAGCCTGCCCCCACCCGAGCAATGACTCCGGATGAGGTTGTATTGCAGCTGTGTAATATTATGCTCATTGATTTTATACTGTGCCATCGGCCCAAAACCGGTGTTGATGCCGTAGATAAGTTTGTTTTTGGAAAACTTTTTCAGGAACTGGTGACTCTTATCCACCCTTGCCATGGCTTCCGCCGGAACTGTTACCAGCGCTCCGTTAAAAAGTATCTCACTACAGTCGTCAAGACCAAGGGGTTTATCCACAATTACATTCATAATGTTCATCAGGTTGGGAGCGCCAAAAATAATATAAAGCAGTCAATATATGCAGGTGGATTGAAAGGTACGCCACCCGGCGTCGGCGCGCAGAAGCTAGCCCTGGCGCCTGTCTATGAATTTTACCGGCTTCCTTACCCCTTCCGGAAACTGCAGCTGTTGCATTTCGGGTGCGGAAATATATTTTACGTGCGGACTTACCCTGAGCCTTGCCTGTAAATAGGCGCGGATGCGCCGGTCGGTGTCTTCCTGCTGATCGGCGGGCAGCAGGTGGAGTAAAACCTCATCCATGCCAATGTCGTTGCTGTACACTTCGGCTACATAATCCTTTACTTCTTCCATTTCGTTCAGCAGGTCGAACAAAGCAGGCGGATAAAGGGTGGTTCCCTTGTATTTAATCATCTGTTTTTTGCGGCCGAGCACCGGCGACAACCGGATACTGTTCCGGCCGCAGGAGCAGGGTGAGTCATCGTACGTGCAGATGTCACCTGTCTTATACCGGAGCAGCGGCATCCCCTTTACCCCGAGGGTGGTGACGGTGACCTCCCCGGGAACACCCGGACCCACCACCCGGTTCTCTTCATCCAGCAGCTCCACGATCAGCAGCTCGGGATTAAGGTGCCCGCCCCTTCCGGCTATGCATTCTGTAAATGCGGTCTGCATTTCGGTGCCGGCATAGGTGGAATACAAATCAATGGACCAGGAATCCGTAATTTTTTTACCGAGAATGTTTAAGGTGTAATCCGGGTTGCGGATATTTTCCCCGATGCAGATCGCTTTCCTAACTGAGCTGGCATTGATGTCGATATGGTGCTCAGCTGCAAACTGGATCAGCTTTAAAATAAACGACGGAACGGCCACTATGGCTGTTGGCTCCAGCCGCCGGATGGTCTGCCATTGCAGTGAGGGCACGCCCGGGCCTACGCGGATAATACCTGCACCCATACGGCGGATACCGGAATAATAGGCCATGCCGGCCATGAACTGCCGGTCCAGCGTAAGCATCAGCTGGTAGATATCGCCCGCGGTTCCGCCCGCACAGACGAAAGAACTGTATTCATTGAAGGCAAGCCGTTGCAGATCGCCTTCCGTCAACGCAATCGTAACCGGGCTGCCGAGGGTCCCTGAGGTGGAGGTATATTCAATAATTTCTCCCCGGGGTACGCAAAGGAATGCATCATTTTCCTGCTGCAGGTCCTCCTTGCCGGTTACCGGCAGTTGTTGCAAGTCTTGCAGGGTGCGGATAGCATTGACATCGATTCCGGCGTCACGAAATTTTTTCCGGTAAAACGGAGACTTTGCGGCCAAGTATCCCAGGTGCTCCCTGAGTTTTTCTTCCTGCCGCAGCCGGATGTCACCCGGCGAAAGCCAGGCGCTTGCTGCAGCATCATTTCGTATGGCGTCGTACCCGATCATGCTTCAATAATTACTATTGCCGTTGCGGTTGTTTTAACATGGGAAAGAGAAACGGAAATTTTTCCCAGGCCCATTTTGCCGAGTGTGGCGGCGGTCGTGCCGGTAAAAATAAAGAAAGGGCGGCCGTTTTCATCCCGTTCCACAATCATTTCATTAAAGGCGGTACCGCTTATCCAGCCTGTGCCCAACGCTTTTAGCAAAGCCTCTTTGGCGGCAAATCGTGCCGCATAGTGCTGATATTTATGCGCCATCTGTTCGCAATAGCTGATTTCCGCCTCTGCAAATACCAGCTCCCGGAATCCCTGTCCGCGCGAAATCTTTTCCGCGATCCGGTCCACCTCGATGATATCCGTGCCCACCCCGCTGATCATGGCGCATGTAATTTTTTCCGGCATATTTCGATGCGGGTGGTGATATAATCGCGCTCCTGTTTTGTCGCTATTATCCTGGTGAGGGCTTTCTCATACATCGGCAGCGCATCGGCATACCGTTTTTGCCGGAACAGGTAGTCGCCGGCCAGCACATAGGTGTGGTTATAGGAGGGGTTACTGGCGATGAGGCTGTCAACATTAATGGGAAGCCCATCCGTTTCCCGTTGCCGGTAGTATCGGTAAACCAGGAAATCGTGGTAACCCGGTTCCTGCAGAAAGTGGTCGGCGGGTACGTTGAGGGCACTGTCGCAGATTTCGCGGTTTTTTTTCAGGCCGCGAAGCCCGAATACCTTGCGCAGATCGTAAGCCACGTATTCCCCCAGCTGCCAGGGTGCCGTGGATATCCACACCAGTAATTTCTTGGGTTCAAACACTATAGAATGATGGGCGATGAGCTGGTTAACCGCATCCTCATTTCCCAACCCGATATCAGCGTTGTGCAGTCCCCGCCTATCACGGAGAAGGGCAACCGTTTTTACGACCGTGTTGCTGCCAGTTGTATCAAGCAGTTCCATTACCCGTCGATACCGGTAATCGGACGCACTTTCTCTAAGCTGTTGCTGGTTGGCGGTGCTGTTCAGCAGTCTGCTTCCCTGGAAATGATTTGCACAGACGATAAATTTTTTATTGGGGTCATAGACATCCAGGCTGGTGGGTGTCTTCTCGATGATGATGGCTTTATTATCCGCAGCCGAGCCCACCAGGAAGGATTCGGAGACGAACATTTTTCTTTTTTGGGCGATGGCCAGGGCTTCCCCGAGGTTGGAGGCGTATTGCAGCATTTCACGCGCTACGAGTGATACCGGTGTTGCGGAGCCGGACGGCAGGTCCGTTTTTGCAGCATTGATGGTAACCGTCACTCCCTGGTCATTCATACCGGAGACTGCCCCGATGAAGCCGCCCCAGGTCACTGTCATAAACTTATGCCCGTCAGACGGGTTAAAAAATGCCACGATTTTGTCTTCTGCAAACCGGTCGCCCACGTAAAAATCAAAGTTACGGCCGATGATCATGGTGCTGTCCGCTGTGCTGCCCCAGGTGCCGAAAGAGGTGCAGCCGACGAGTGCCATACTCTGCAGGGCATGACCGATATCATGGGCGGCATGGTAATTCAGGATGCGCTCGTAATTGGTACCGATATATTGATATTTTGGGGAAGCCGCATGCGAGATGCCAAAAATTTCTTCCTGGTATTCTTCGGGAACGTTGGCGGCCAGGCGCCGGTTGAACCAGCCGATGACATACTTTAGAAAATGCCGGTAAAAGTTGGAGGGGACCATTTTATTGATCTGGTCATTGAAATGGTCTTCCTGCCGCTGCACCAGCTCCTCAGTCAACTTGCCATTGATTACACCCCGTTCAAACGGCCGGCCTTCTACATACAATTCATACAGCCCACTTTTACTTTTCCGGAACCAGCTATTTTTTATGGTATACAGGCCGGGTGACGGAGAAGATCGATTCAGCTGCAGGCTGCTGGTATCTGCAGGTGCAGGAGGGGTAATATGCGCTACAACCGACAGGTAAATGAAACCTGCGATCAGCAACACCATGATGACTAAACCGGTATACCCTAGCCTCCTCAGTAATTTATTTTTTCTCCTCATGATTTATTTTTTCCAGCAAAGAATCGTTGCCGAGTATGGACATGCAGGTAGCCAGTCCGCTCAGTGCCGTTCCCAGTATGCCATGCAAATTCAGGTTCTGGCCTGTAAAGTACAGATTTGGCACTTTTGTACGCGGCGGAATAAAGGTGCGGTGCGGATCGCGGTAGTTTTTAACAATCCCATACATGGAGCCGTCCGCGTTGCCGATATAATCCCTGAATGACAAAGGTGTCGCCGTGTAATAAGAATGTATGCAGTTTCGCAGACCAGGAAATTTTTTTTCGGCCTCATCCAGCAGGGCCGAAGCTTTTTGTTCCTTAAACTGCTCGTAAGCGGTTCCCCTGCCTGCCGGGGCAGCGGCGGTATTTATCGTGCCGGCCCACGCCCGCACTTCATCAAACCGCATATAGGTAAGGAGAGACATGCCCGCGGCGAATTTTGTATTTCCCCTGCCGGGGGACAAAAAGACCGCAAAAGCCAGCGGCCAGTTCGCTGTTGTATAGTCCGCAGCGCTCCAGGCATAGCCGGGCCGGTGATAATAATAGTTTGCTGCTTCATATGGGAAGCAGTCTTCCTTCAGGACGATATTGAGGGTGAAGGAGGAGACCGAATTCTCGAGGCTGCTGATTCTTTTCCGGAATATTGGCCGGATAAGCTGGCTGGCTGTCATGTCGAGGGTTTTTTCCGGATGAATATTCGAGATAAAAATATCGCCGTAAAATGACGCTCCGCCCGTTGTCTCCACGCGGGTAATTTTGCCCGCTTCCTCCACAAACCGGCACACTTCGCGCCCTGTAAGTACTGCCCCGCCTGCTGCCCTGATATTGGCCGCCATCAACTGCCCGATTCGGTGGCCCCCGTCCGTACATTTCCAGGCACTTTCAATATAATGATTCTGAATCAACGCGTGCACATAGAGCGGGGTCTTATCAGCCTGCCCGGCATATAAAAAATTATTCCCTGCCAGCACTGCCCGCAGTTTTTGATTGGCTGTTAACGAATCGATGAATGCGCTGGTATCCGCACCCAGTTCACTTTCCTTTTCAGCGTAATCACCGGAGCGCAGATTGTACAGCGGAAATTTGCTGCAGATCGACCTGATTCTTTCACAGTAACGGTGCAACGCTTCGCCTTCTTCGGGAAAATGAGGGAGCAGCTGCCGGATGAAATTCTCATACCCCTGCGCCAGCGGGTAAACGGTATCATCGCCTTCGATCATAATTTTATCAAAGGCATCGGGATTCATCCGCTCCAGTTTCAGTTTATCCATCAACCCGAGGTAGCGGAAAATTTTGTAGAGGTTCTGGCCGGGTGCAAGACCGCCGATGTAGTGCACACCGGAATCGAAAATAACGCGGTCGCGCGCGTAAATCTGCAGGCAGCCGCCGATCTGCTTATTTTTTTCAAGTATGCATACCCGGTAGCCCTCACGGCTGAGCAGGTCACCGCAAAGCAGTCCCCCCATCCCGCTCCCGGCAATAACAACATCATACCTGTTCATCGGCCGGAACATGTTTAAGTACAAAAATCATATTGGAGGTAAAGGTACTGTTGTCTATCTCGGTATATTCCATGCTATGTTCGGCAGCAATTTCCCGGATGAAGCGGGCCGACAAAAAATTAAGCCCGTGGGCGGCCGTTTTATTAAACCCGAAAACCGTGGTGGAGAACATTTCGGTGAGGGCGGTGCCGCGCTGCCGTTGCTGCAGGTCAGCATTCCCGTCACGGATAACCACCATCCCGCCGGGGGCGGTTGCATGGATAGACCGGGTGATCACGTCCCGCTGCTGTTCCGGGAGCAGGTAATGCAGCACATCCATGAGTACAACAGCGTCATAGTTCCCAAAACTGAAATCATTGACGTCTGCCTGCAGAAACTGAAGCGCGGCTGTCCTGCTGAAGCAATGCCTGGCTACCTCTATTTTTTCGGCATCATAATCCACCGCGGTAAATGTCCGGCGGGGAGCGGCAAAATGAAGGAGGTACGCCATAAACCCATATCCACAACCAACATCCAGGATATGCCCTTCCCCAGGCAACAGGCTGTGAAAAACCTGGTAGTACCGTTCCATCTTTACCTTTATCCGCATATACCATTCAAGGATCGGACCCTTGTAGATATAATTGTACTTCAGCTGTTCGTAAAAATATGCCGGCTGTTCCACCTCGCGGCGCAGGTTTTCGAAAGAAGCTTTGAAATGACGGGATATGGACTGGGTGCGGGCCGCATAACCTACCCCAAAATGGCTGTCGGCGGGTTTTATCCTGGGCAGAATCGATACCGTAATGCTCCCGTCCTTCAGCAGGAAATCATCTTTACTGAGCGCGTAAGCTGTTCCGTGAATGAGCAGCGGAATGACATCCAGCTGCAGTTTTTCAGCAACGTAAAAAGCGCCTTTATGGAATCGGTGCAGCCGCCCGTCTTCCGAACGCGTGCCTTCCGGAAAGATGAGCACGGAATACCCCTGGCTAACCCGGCTCCTGATTTTCTCGAGCCCCTCTTCCGTATTTTCCGTGGTGGGAAAATAGTCTGCACTTCTTACCACGAACCCTACAAAAGGCAGGTGCCATACTCTCTTGTTGATAAACAAGATAATTTTGGGATGCAGCATCATCGCTATGAGCACATCGAGCGAAGACTGGTGATTGGCAATAATGACGGCCGGCGTTGAAAAATTTTCTCCGCCCGGGTTGAGAAAACGCTTTTTTACATTCGGCATGATATACAGCAGGCTCTTCACGAACACCGATAGAAAACGGTGGTACAACAGCTTCCCCTTTTCTTTGTCAAAAGGGTTCAGCCGAACAAACACCACGGCTGCCGCTGCCACGAAAACACTTCCCGTTGCAAAATAAGTGAAGGCGAAGGCGGATTTCAGGAGCCCGCTGAACGTCCACGGGAACCGCTTTCGCCGGACGCGGTCGGTGATAAGAAAACTGAAGAGATAGGGAATGAGCAACTGCCCAATTACCACGACACATAAAATGCCAATGATGGCGATGACGGCAATCGATCGGAGTGCCGGGTGCTTTGCAAAAACCAATACACCAAGACCGGCAATGGTGGTGATGGCCGATAAAAAAATCGATGACCGGTAGGAGCCCAGATTTTTTTTTCCGGTCTTATACTCCTGCAGGAGGCCGTCCATTACATAGAGGCTGTAATCATCCCCAAGCCCGAATATCAGGGCGGAGATGATGATGTTTACAATATTGAAGGTTACCCCAAGGACCGCCATGATGCCGAGTATCCATATCCAGCTGATAAACATCGGTACAAAAGAAACCAGCGTAAGTTCCATACGGCCGTACGACAGCAGCAATACAAAAAATACCAGCAGGGAAGACATCAGGGCAATGCTGCCGAAGTCGCTGTTCACCAGTTGCACCAACCTGCCGGTGAGGTATTGTTTGTCGACAACCGTCGTTCCCTTTATTCCTTCAAATGCATGGTAGAGCGATTCACGGCCTGCGGGTTTCACTTTGGCCAGCGTGATCACTGACAACCGGCCAGGCGTTTGGATGAGGTAATCGTCAAGGAAATGCTGCCGGATATAGGTGATGCCGGAGTCACCCGATGACTGGTAATTTTTACTGATGACAGAATCGAACGCGTCGAAAGCATGCGGCGCATAAGCGAGTTCCACCCCGGTTGAGCGGAGATTGCTCATGACCACCTGTTTCTTTTCCGGTGTCCAGAATGCGTTCCAACGGTCTATTTTCTGCTGCCTGGACTGCCGGGAAAGAATAAAAGGGGTTACCCCTGCATATTTACTGACTGCAGCTACTCCGACCAGGCTGTCGAGCACGCGAACCGCTTTTTCGTTCTGCTGTAAAGCGGTCTCCTGGTCTTTCCCCGATGATATCACATAGACCGACTGCAAGGAATAGGCATTGATGCGGTTCAGATCCGAATCTGCTTTTATGAGCCGGCTGTTTATGAAATTCATCCGCATCATATCCGGTTCAAAGCTTACTGACTGCGCCGTATAAGCGAAAATAAATGTCAATATGATGAGTGTGGCAAGCAGCACCCGGCTGCCTGAGGGTCGCCACCGGGCAAGCCTGTCAATCCACAACAACGCCCGCGGCGCATCTTTAACCGATGCGGACCCTGTGGCAATCAGCTGTGGCAAAAAAACAAGCGAACACAGCGCTGCACCTACGAGGCTGAAGGCGGCAAACAGGCCCAGGTCTTTTAGCAGGGTTGACTGTACAAACTGGAGACAGAGGAAGCCGCCAATCGTCGTAAAACTGCCGACTGTCAGCGGCAGCGTGAGGTCGCCGATGGTGCGCGACATGCTGTGCGTGTGCCGGTAATGATTAAAAACGTGAAGGGAATAATTTACCGCGATGCCGAGTATGACCGAACCGATACCCAGCGCAATGACCGCGATACTCCCCTTGATAAGATACATCACGGCAAGGGAAAACAACGCCCCGAAAGCTACCGGAACCAGTATGATAATCGGCGCGCTTGCCCGGCGGAAATAAAACCCGATAAACAGAACCAGGAAAAGAACAGTGATGCCCTGCGTAAACAGGGTATCCTTTCTCAACTGTGCAGCATTGCTTACCGACACGGCCGGAGCACCAAAATATTCCACCTGCACGGTGTTATACCGCTTCATCAGGCTGTCCCCGATCCGATCAAGCCCCTGCAGCAGCTGCTCGTTTTTCCCTGTATTGCCCGGGGGGTAATTCGGTGTAATAAATAAAAGAAGGTGTTGCCGGTTGCGGGTAAGAATGTGATTGTCGTACAATTCGAAACTGCTGTCGTATTGCAGCTGCTGAAGTTTTTTCAATCCCGGCGTGGTGATGCCTACCGGATCACTGACGATAATTTTTTTCAGGACAATGCCCGTGGGGGAACTCAGCACGCGGATATTATCAGCCAGTTTTTTTTGGAGTGCGGCAATGGTAACAGCGGTGTCG
>JBBROE010000030.1:0-37153 GCA_038229695.1 Chitinophagales bacterium
CAGCTTATTCCCCAGTACCTGCTGCACGGTCATGGCCCCTTTTTCCTGTTTGCCGAGTGCCCTGGAGCCAATAACCATATCAAATCCCGATTCAGTTATTGGCCCGGTGAGCCGGCCGAGCTGTTCTCCATAATCGGAATAATCGGCATCCATAAATACAAGAATATCCGGCGGAACCGGTTTTGCCGCCACATAGGCGATGCCCCGGAGGCAGGCTGCGCCGTAACCCTGTTCTGTTTCAACAATTACTGTGGCACCCGCGGCGGCGGCTATGGCTGCCGTGCCATCAGAAGAATTATTATCCACGACGATGATTTCTTCTACGAGGCCGGGAGGTATATCCCGAATTACGAAATGAACCGAGAGCGCTTCATTATAGGCAGGAATAATAACAACTATATGGGGATTCAATATGCTGTAATAAATGATTAAAAATCGGTTCTTCAGTTCACTACACGAATTCCGTCATTACCGATGATAATGGGGTCATGTTCCACCCGGTCGCCGGGCTTACCGTTTTCGAGTTTCAGCACGCCTCTCGGGCATACCTCAGCGCAGATGCCACATCCCACGCAGGACGCCCGGACGATATTCTGCCCGCGCTGGGCGTACCATCTTACATCGATGCCCATCTCGCAGTAAGTGGAGCAGTTGCCGCAGGATATGCATTGACCCCCGTTGGTGGTTATACGAAACCGGCTCTGGTAACGCTGGATGATACCAAATATGGCGGCCAGCGGGCAGCCAAACCGGCACCATACCCTGTTCCCCATGACCGGGTAAAATCCAGTACCTATCACACCGGCAAATACCGCACCGATTAGGAAACCGTACCATTGCTGGAAAGTATCCGTGGCACTGTTTAAAAGGGCCCGGTGCGAAAAGAAGTTGATCAGCGTTACGGCTGTCATGGCAACCGTAATTACAAGCACGCTGTTAATCAGCACGCGTTCAATTCTCCAGGCCGACAGCTTCTTGCTGGAAAGCTGGCGGAACGGATCGCCCGCCGTCTCTGCCAGCCCCCCGCAGCCACATACCCAGGAACAATACCACCGCTTCCCGAAAAAATAAGTGAAAAGGGGAACCGCGATAATGATCAGCGCAATACCCCATACCAGTATAAAGATTCCCATCTTCCCGTTGCTGAGCAGTTCTTTCAGGTTTGAATCGTAAAAAAAAGTGTAATCAAGCGGCCAGATATTTTTCAGATCTACGGAAGGCTTATTCAGCGAACGAAGAATTTCGGGTATGATAAAAGCAAAGCTGAGTTGAAAAAAGCTGACGGAGGATGTCCTGACCATCTGGTAACCGCTGTGCCGGTACTTCATAAACATTTTCATGCCCGTCAGCAGTACCACAACGGTATAAATCAGGCCATAGAGAAAATCATTGTCGGCCGGCCCGCCATTCAGCAGCTGGCTTACCGGGTTGGCGAGCAGCACCCAGTCGGACAACAGGTAAGGAAACCAGTACAGTACGGTATAAAAACCGATAATACCCAGGCCGATAAGGACGGCGATAAATCCCTGGTTGGAAACAGGCTTTGTGAATACATGATCATTTTTGATCCCTGGCGGTTTAAAGAGATATTGTCCAATACTGTTGATGAGGCTTCCCAGTCCGAAAAGCAGCAGTATAAGCGTCAGCCACCTACCGGGATGATCGGCAACGGGGCCCACGGTACTTTCCCGTAACAAGGGTAGTGCATATTCCTCTTCTATCCCGTTTTCCCCCTTTTCATCCTGGCTGCTGTTGACCTTTTCTACCGCGGCATGGTAATCGGCTGCAAATGAAAATTTGGACAGGTACGTTTTCCCTTCCATCTTGTGCAGGGCGGGCTGCAGGAGAGCGAGCTGGCTGCTGTCCGACACTGCTGCTTCAAGTGAATCTGCGGTAAGTACATACCGGTTGAGGTTAAGGCTTGCCATCAGTACCAGTATGCCGGCCCAGACCATCGCCATCCCGGCACGGTGCAATCTTTTCATATCAATTATTTTAACCTCGAAACAGGCTGAACCCTGCTTTTTTTAACAGGATGGTACTACCGGTTTCCGTGTTGAACGCTGTGATAATATCCCGGACATAACTTCTAGAAAATTCCCGGTCAAACACCGCTTCCTGCAGACGCGGCAATAATTCCGACGGGGTCATGCCCTTCTTCAGCCAGCTGTCGAACGAGGCGTGTTTGAGACGCATGCCATAGCTGTTTACCCCTTTCACAACTCCGGTGTCTTTAAGCCAGACCAGGGAGAAGGCAATGTCTTTAAGCGGATGTTTCCAGAAGAAATAGTTTTCCCCTTCCGCGATTTTACCGCTAATTAAACCATAGGTCTGGTATTCGAGGTCAAAAAATTTCGCCGAATTAAACCAGGGGCCGGGCTGGTAGGCGGTTCGTTGCCCGCAAATGGTCCGCGCCAGCGTTTCGCCATGCATGCGGCCGGTGTACCAGACCTGTTCAATTTTTGTTCTTCCTGCCGGCGGGTTGTTAAACTCTACGCAATCCCCGATGGCGTACACATTACGGCAATTGGTTTCAAAATAGGTATTCACCTGCACACCGCGATCCGTTTCCACCCCGCTTCCGTCAAGAAATTTAATATTGGGTGTTACGCCCGTGGCAATACCGGCAAAACCGCAGGGAATAATGTCGCCATTGTTCGTTACCACTGCAGAGAGGCGGTTGTCTGGTCCCGCGCGAAACTCCTTTACCTGGGTATTGTAGATAAGGTGAATCCCGTGTTTTTCGATCTGGCTGGCGACCAGCTTTGCTTCAGGCGGGGGCAGTACTGCCGCCCAGTACCGGTCATCTTTTACCAGCATCGTCACTTTGATGTCACGGGTATGCAGCATCTCCGCCATTTCTACCCCGATTAATCCACCACCGGTAACGACAGCTTCCCTGATATTCGCTGTGGCCGCTTCCATGGCTGCCAGATCCTGCAGGCTGTACAGGCCGTTTACGCCGGGTAGATCCTGACCCGGCCAGCCGGATTTCCGCGATACCGATCCCGTAGCGATGACCAGGATATCATATCCCATTTCGGAGCCGTTACCGAGCGTAATGGTTTGTTTTTCGGTAGAAACGCCGGTAACGCTTTGATGGACCAGGGCAATGCGGTTCTTCTCCCAGAAAAAATCTTCGTAGGGTTTGGTATGTTCGTACTTCATATGCCCCATGTAAATGTACATGAGAGCCGTCCTGGAAAAGAAATGGGCGGATTCTGAGGAGATAACCGTAATGCGATCGTCACCCAATTTGCGGATGTGGCGGGCACAGGTAATACCTGCAATACCGTTTCCTATGATCACAATATTTCGCATGAAATTATAGCCGGTTATTTTTGTTCATTCAGGTTCCAGTTGTAATCGAGGTATTCGATGGTTGCATCTGGCTTGATGGTTACGGGGGAATACTGGTTGATGAACCCGATCAATGTTTTCCCGGTCCATTTCTTCATATCCATCCCGTAAAAATCGAAGATGGCCGACAACATCGGATGTTCAGGATCTACTTTATTTCTTTTTTCATCCCGGAGGAATGATTTTGCCTGGTCGGTGAGCTGTTCATCCAGTTTTGCCCCGTCATAGGCTTCCCGGCGTAATTTCGGGCAGCTCATCGATGCGCAGTTGAGGGCAAAATGTATCCGCGGCTCCTTATAGATTTTACGAAGAATGCGGTGTTCAATGCGATTGAGCGTCATCGTCTTGTGACCGATCTTAAAAAACTTCTTATCCCAGGGCGTATTTACAAAAATAATCTGGTGTTTGGGTCCAATATCTTTGATACTTTTAAGGGGATAGTGATCGATGATCAGTTTTACGGTGAAGGCATTATAAGCATTCAGCCAGTAGGCAATCTTGTCATTCCTGCTCCAGCTGTCAGCTGGGGGGTTAGCGGAAAGCAGGTCGAGGTATTCCTGGAGTGCCGCCTTGTCTTTGATAAACCCTTTGTAGTCTACCAGCCCTTCTTCATTCACGTACTTTTTTACGAGTGCTGTCCAGGCCTTATGAGAAATAACCGGCCCATCCCCGTGAAAATGTATGGCGCAACCGCTGAATAAAAAAACGGAAAAAAAGATCGCCGCGAGTTTTTTCATGCTGTAAATTTTAACCGGTAGCGAAGTTTAGTACCGGGGCAGGCAGCCCCTCTCCCTGGTGGGATTTCAGTTACGTGCACCGGAATGATTTAAATATACGATTAATAAGCGTTTTCAAATTGTAACCAGGCCGACATTTTGACCCTGCCGGCTGCTGTAAATGCTCAGGTGGCGTACCGGCGTCGTTGCAACCCGGCTGACCAGGTTGATCGTCGCTTATCGGCCTGTTTATTTGGGTTCAAGGGTTTTAACGCTGTAGTGCCGGGTAAAGAATTCGTCACACCAAAGGCAGATATTCTTGAGGTCCTTTCCGCGTTCCCGGGCAAATGCTTCCGTAATACCGATACTTTCGCCCATTTTATACGGTTCGCCATCATTCAGCTGGCGGAAAACGTCCGACGTTTTCATGCGCTTGAGCACCTCCGTAATTTTTTCTTTCCTGGCGTCACCCATCGGTTCTTTGGTACCGGGACAGCATGGATTTATCGCCCAGAGTTGAATACTTATTTCCTGTATCACATCGGTATGACCACCGAGAAAATTCCTGGCCCCGGATTGTATCGCACAGAAATTATGGTCCGGGTTCTGCATCCAGATACCATTCTCAAAGGCGCGACCCCTGGCCCAGTTACCACCCAGCCAGATTTCTTCATTGGCGCCAAAATAAGAGTACGTAATCCATTCCGGATCAATATCTGCCGCCCGGCCTGCCTTGCGCAGGGGAATGACATCAACCATCCCGCGGGAATCAAACAATTCTTTGAGGATACCCAGCCTGGAACCTTCGTGTTTATGAAACCGGTCGAGACTGGCGATGTTGATACTCCTTACCCCCTTCTGCAGGAGAATATCAAGAATTTCGCCAGTCATCAAATCCCCGTTTGTCTGCAGGTTAATTTGCTGACCCTTGCCATATTTCTCCATAAGACTGTCCAGGATAAGGTACAGTTGTTTTCTCTCAGCCAGCGGCTCTCCGCCACTGAGTATGATCTTATCTATTTTTTCCGGCAGGTTGCTGATAATATCTATGCAGTCCTCATCCGTCATTCGTTGCCCATGCGGACCAGAGTTGTTGTAGCAATGGCCACATTTGTCGTTACAGAGCTGTGTAAATACCCAATAAAGGGTCTGGTAATGATTGTATTCGTTTTCCATGTTATATCTTATAAATTATTCCAGAAATTTAACTCTCCCCTCACCCCGGTTTTATCATCATTTATAAATTCTTCGCGGCTTGCATACACTTTGAGCCGCCCAAATTCCATATAAGCAATTTGATCCCCCATTACCAGGCATTCTTTCAGGTCGTGGGTGACGAAAAGTGTTGTAATGTTAAATTCCCTGGCCACCTTTTTGTACAAATGCTGCATGCTGATCCGGGTTTCCGCGTCGAGGTTGCTGAAGGGTTCGTCGAGCAGCAGCAGTGGCGGATTGATGATCAGGGCACGGCCAAAGGCAACCCTCTGCCGCTGACCTCCCGATAACTGGTGCGGGGCTTTATTTAATTCCTTTTCCAGGCCCAGGAATCCGGCCAGCAGATGTACACGACTGAGAACAGCGCCCTCGGTCTCCCGGCGTATCCGCAACCCGAAAGCAATATTTTCAAATACCGTAAGGTGCGGAAATAACAACGGTTCCTGGAATAAATATACGATGTTACGTTCGTTTGGTTTTTGAGTGCTGATGTCTTTTCCCCGCAGCAAGATCTGGCCGGTGGTTGCAGGTTCGAGGCCGGCAATTATTTTAAGCAGGGTGGATTTGCCGCAACCGCTTTTACCCAGGATGCTAATCGTGGTTCCCAGGTCTACCTCCAGGCTCGCGTCGTCAAGCACCTGGTGGGTGCCATATTGTTTACTGATATTGTGTATGCTCAGGTACATGTTATCGTGCTGCCTGCAGCACAAATTTTTTGTTAAACCATAATAAAAGTACCGGCGGCAAAATAAGTAAACAACTGCTCAGCGCGGCATAATAGATATTTGCTTCACCAATAAACTGGAAGACCTTGATGGTAAGTGTCTGTACTTTTCCGTAGCCAATAACACTCGTCAGCCCATATTCGAACCAGGAGATCATAAAACACTGGAAAAAACAGGTCAGTAAAAAGGATTTTGCTGCCGGCAGCAGTATATGCCGGTTGATATAGGCAGGGCCACTCCCCAGGGTGGATGCCACCGCCACATAATTTCTTATTGTGTTATTCCAGAAGGATACTAGGAAAATGGTACTGTACGGAAACGCTATGATTAACTGGGCGAAAATGACACCGGCCAGGTTCCCCGCCAGCCCGGCGCGTAAAAAGAAATATTTAAGGCAGACAGCAAAGATAACCGGCGACAGCACAAAGGGAAAATAGGCAATAAAAAGCAGGAGATTTTTTCTCCTGTGGGAGGCGATCCAACGGCTACAGCCGAAACCAAGTATGGTCGCCAGCCCCCCCACGAATGCTGCGATAAAAAGGGAGACGAGGCAAGAAGCCTGGAGGTCCGAGCTGTTGCCGGTAAAAAAGTCTTCCCAGTGCCCGGCAGTAAAAGAAGCGGGTAACACCAACGGGAACCGCCAGCCTGCGGAAAAGGAAAGCATCAGGAGTACCACAGCGGGGACGGTGCACCATACCACGACGAAAAATGCCGTAACAGGCCTCCCGTTAGACATACGCTTCCTGTTTTGATGGTTTAAGACTCACGATCAGCAACAGCATCACCACCATCGCATAAAGAACCGCGATGGCATAGCCCTGGGGAATATCCAGCAGGTTAAACCGTTGCATTTTTCTCACGGTAAGCACAGAAATCGTTTCCGGAGACGACCTGCCGAGCAGCAGCGGTACTTCATAACTGCCGAGTTTGAAAATAAAATACAGGACAAGCGTGGGCGCACTCTTCTTCATCAGCAGCGGCAAAGTAAGCCGCCACCAGGTTTGGCGGCTGCCGGCACCGAGGGTTTGGGCTATCTGGGTGAGTCCGCGCAGGTTTTCATTTTCAATTACCGAGAGAAAGAGTAACACAAATACAGGCAGTGTTGAAAAAAACTGGGCCATGATTATACCGATGTCGTGCCGGTCGTTGACCAGCCCGGGGAATGCGGCCGCCGTGTGCACCCAACCCAGCAGGTACAGCACTCGTGACAGAAATCCTGCATTGCTCAGAAACTGTAAAAAAAAGAAGGCAGTCACCACAGCGGGGAACGCCATCGGGAGGTAAATAAAATAAGAGAGGATGCCTTGCCTGAGCCGGTCTCGCATATGGCAGGCCAGCCAAAGACCGCCAAAGCTACATAAGCATATAGACACTATACTGAGGTAGATGCTGTAGACAAACGAGGAAATCAAACCGCCGGAGCGAAATGCGGCTGCCCAGTATAAAGTTGTAACGCCTGTGCTAAGCGTACCAACAATTCCGAAACTGTATAACAGCGCATATCCAAGACCCAATACCAGGGGTAACACGGCGAAACACAGCAACAGCAAACGGGGAACAATATCGTCAGTCCATTTTTTCATCTTTTCTCAATGACATTTTTCCGGAAATCGTCAGCGATTCGGATCATATATTCCGGTTTTGTTTCCTTGATGGACTTCTGCCGGATTTCTGCCTGTGGCAGCCCATACCGTAACGGCGGAATGGCATCATACGCCGCCTTCCAGCGGGGATCCAGCCGTGAATAGTCCAGTACCATATCGCTCCCCCAGCTGGCTACATCGCATTTTTTCACCTGGGCTTCCGGTGAGAGTAAAAAATTACAAACCACCATGGACGCTGGCTTTACCGAAGCATTGAAAGGGATCCCCAGGTAATTCGTGTTACTGGTACACCCTGCGGCAAGTATAAATAAATGGGCTGATGGCGGATAGATTCCCTCCGCAACCTTTTTATCTGCATCAGCATTCCCGAATGCAAAAGTAAAATCCAGTTCGCCATTCCCAAACAGCTGGGAGACGGTGGTACCCGAAGCGGGGAATGTTTCCCCGTTCTTCCAAAAATATTGTTTGTTATCATTTACAAACTTCCAGAGTTGCGCGGACGATTTCTGGTACCGTTCCTCATTAAATGGTCCGTCCAGATTGCTGATCCCGCCGGCCAGTTCGATCAGCCAGCTTTTCAACAGGGTGAGCCCCATAAAATCCTGCGGAATGGTGAAACGGCCGGGGTGTTCTTTCCAATACACTGAGAAATCCTGCATGGTGATGGGGATTTTCCTGACCCTTGCCGTATCTGTCACCCCGAAAAAATAGGCCTTTCCCCAGGGCGCTTCAAACCCATTCACCTCTTCCTGGAAATCATAACGGATAAGTGGATCCGAAAAATTGATCAAGCGTGCATTAGGAAGCTGGTTCGTAAAGGGCCCGTATAAACCATTAAGCTGCCGGAGCTGGTAAAACGTTTCCCCGTTTATCCAGCAAAGGTCGATCTGCCCTTTACGGTTACCGCTTTCCTTTTCAGACATGATGTTGTTGATGATTTCCTTTCCCTGTCCCGGGGCGATGGTGAGCGTGATGTCAAACTGCTTCTTCAGGGCCGGCACCACGTAATCATGCATATAACTATTTGCCTTTTTATCGCCCATGTGCATATTCATCACCACCGTTTTGCCTTTAGCAGCCGCAAGCACGGCCGGCCAGCTCATGCCGGCGGTATTAGAATCGGTCACCTGCTGATTGCTGCACGACAGGAAGATAAAGGCCGGTACAACCAGCCCTACCGTCTTCCACCAGGAGAAAAATATTGTGCTAATTTTTGCCATGGATTTTTTTCTCGATAGTAACGTTAAAAAAGGTACCGGACACCAAACTGGAATTGCCTTGGCGGTGCGGCTCCCCGGATAACGAGCGTATTCGTGCTGGCCGGCCCAATCTGGACGGTGTTGTTACTTGCTCTCGCTGTTGCATAACCGCTGAGGTTAACGGTATTCAGCAAATTGTATATATCCGCGTTTATCTCCAGCGTAGGCTTTTTGTTGATGTTAATTTTATACCGGGCTGAAAAGTCAAAAGTCGTTGACGCCGGTAATCTTCCGCCCCCGTTTCTTTTTTCTCCCGGCTGGTAATCCGCCGGGCCTGCATTGCCGTAAGAAAGCTCTCCGTTGCCATTCAAATCGGTTATGCCTCCGAATTTAGTGGCATCGGCATAACGGGTGATAGGCTGACCGCTCTGAAATAACATGGCGGGCGTAAGGGAAAGATTTTTTGCGGCAAACCAGGTGATCAGGGCGCTGAGCACATGGGTGCGATCGTTATCGCCATAACTGTATTCAGCGGCGTAGTCATTGTTGTTATTCGCGCGCACGTTGATGCCTTCGTCGTCTGTTTTGTATTGGGACAATGTATAGACAATCCTGTAGGCGATGTTATCACCAACTCCACGTTCTTTCAATAAGGAAAAGCTAAGGGCTTTGTACCGGCCTTTGCCTTTTGTTTCGGTCATAAATACGTCCCGCCCAATACCCGAATAACTGTTGCCGCCGATAGTAGCCACGAACTGGCCGTTCACGGTCTGGATGGGAATCGGCCGGCTTGCATTGGCATCGGCAGTACTGCGTGGCACAGCGGTTGCCGGATCATTGAGGGGATAGGAAGACGATGCGTTGAGGTTAGTAATCCGGAAAAGGTTATTGGTGGCCACGTAGGTAAGGTTGGTCACAAAGCTGATTTCGTTGGTTATTTTCCGTTCATAACCCAGGGTTGCCTGGTGTGAATAAGGGTTCTGGTATCCACCGGGATTTTTTATCCTGAAGTTGGCAGCAGACTGCAACTCTCTTTTCCCCTGGGCCTGCTCGGCGGTCGGTCCCTGCAGGTAAGCCGGTGCCGAACCCTGGTCATAATAAGCTTTCAGGTTGCCGTCGTGCGTAATCCGGTCCAGGTCTGCATTGGGATCAAGTTTACCGAGGCGCTGCAATTCTTTCAGCTCCAGCTTAAAATTAGCAGAGTTGTTACTGAACTGCAAATTGTCACTGGTAACGGAATATTTTATTTTGTCGTAAAAGATACCATATCCGCCGCGGATGATATTGTTTTCATCCAGCTTGTAATTGAAACTGGTTCTGGGTCCGAAATTATTCCAGTCCCCCTTGTTTGACCCTGCTTTGGACAGGTTATCGTAATCAAACCTGAGTCCCAGGCTGATATTGAGCCGGTAGCTGACCGCAATATTGTCTTCTGCATAAACATTAAAGACATTCTGGCGCGTACCAAATATTTTTTTGTCGAGGTCCACCTGGTAATTGATTACCTGGGCATCTGCAGGAATGTCTTTATCATCCAGTTTACTCCCGGTATTTTTCGACTTTATAGCGTCTAGCTGGGCCTGCGTCAATCGCACGGTATAAAACCCATTGGAATTTCCGGCGCCCAGCAAACTAAAACTGGAGGTCGTGAATTCAGCGCCAAACTTGAGCGTATGTCTGCCGCTTACATACTTAAATTTCTGCTGGATTTGGTTGGTGTGTTCTTTGTCATCGAAAATATAGTTTTGGGGACCAAGGTTTGCTATAGTCAGACCGGTGGGCGACTGCACCGTTACGCCCGGTTCGCCGAAAAGCGGATTCTCCCGGTAATCCCAGCGAAAAAAGGAATTTTGAAAATTCGTTTCTCCGGTCAGGTTACCTGCAATCCGGTAATCATTTTTAAAAGCTGCCAGGTAAGTTCGGTTTTTTTGCGTAGACCCAGCTGAAGGGAAAAGCACGCCACCCGTAAGACCGCCTGCCTGCACATCGATATCGAAACTTCCATAGTTCACCCGGAGACTGCTATGAAAATTTTTGTTCCAGTACTGATCTATTTTGCCCGAAGCATAAGAAAAATAATTTTTGCCTCTCACGGTTTCATTGACACCCAGGAGGGGCGAATTGAGGAGATTGTCCTTGATGTCATTCGTCTGCTCGAAATTGATGTAGTAAAAGGTTTTGTCTTTTTTAATCGCGCCACCCAAACCTACACCCAGCTGCTGGCGCTGAAATCCGTCTTTGACCGGGTTTCCGTACAGATCCAGCCCGGCGAAAGCTGATTTGCTGTCAATAATTTTTCCGGGCCGAGTGAGGTAAAAAACCTCCCCGGAAAATTTATTGGTTCCGGATCGGGTGGTAACATTTACGATGCCATTGCTGGTATTACCGTACTCAACGGAATAATTATTGGTGAGTATGGTGGCACTTTCTGTAAATCCGAACGGGGTATTGAATTTTACATTTCCAAGAAACCGCTCGTTATTATCCATCCCGTCGATCAGGTAATTGGTATAAAGTGGACTGCCGCCGTTTATGGTTATCTGCGGTGATTCGTTATACCCAAGCGTTGCAGCGGTTACATTAGGCAGCCGGATAAAGCTTTTGGTGATATCCCGTCCTTCGATGGGCATGGTTTCGATTTCTGCTTTGCTTACATAGGATGAAACCGTGGCGTCTTTCCTGTTAATAGCTACTTTACGGTTACCGCTGACAATGACCTCGTCGAGGCGGGATGATTTTATGGGAGTTAGGTAAACCGTCACCGTCTGGTTATTCTGGTTAATGAGGATGTCTTCTTCCAGCTGGAAGAAAACGAGCGAGGCCGGTGCAGAAAGGTTGTATTTTCCGATGGATGGGATATCGCGGAACACGGCTACGCCGTTTTCATCGGTGATGGCTGTGTATGCCGCTGCGGTCTTTACATTTTTAAGTTGAAGTAGATAGTTTTTAACTACTTCTTGCTGCAGACCATCCGCTAGTTTTATTTTAAAAGTAAGTTGGGCGTTGAGGACAGTGCTAATGCATACAGCTATGCAAAGCAGGTAATGCTTCTTCATATTATAGTTTGGTCAATTAATGTAGTGGTTAACTTATCGCCGGGAAGAGCGAACCTGGCGGTGCGCGGAGTAAAAAAAGTCCTGGTCCTCCGGCTTCGAGCGGAAGCGGGTTTACGTAGTTTGGATGGATAACAGGAGACTGCAACAGGGACGTTACGAGCAACTGCCACGGCAAAAACACTCCGCCTCCGGCAACAGCCAAAGCATCCTGTCCATTGTGAATATCGCGCAGGGGAAAGGAAAGCACGTGAAGCGGGGCGGCTTCACTGGCAAAAACGCATAATTCCCGGTACAACCAGGGAGATTGCCAGGAAAAATTGAGGAAGGGCTGAGTTTGAAAAGCACTGTTATGAAGTCCAAGCAGGTACACCCCACCCCGGGTATCGGGCCCTGCCACCAGACGGGCTCCATTGAGGAGCGCCTTCTCGGCAGCCAGAATGTGGTTTTTTTTCAGGCCGGGGCAGTCACCACCAATGACAATTAAATTTTCGTACCCAGCCGAAAAAGCATTTGCGATGGCGTGGGTTATTTTTTCTCCAAAACTACCCGCTACCTGATCGCCCTCCTCGCAAATGAGGAGCGGCAACGTGGTAGACCGTGCAACAGAGAGCGTATTATCATAAAGAGACCGCCATAGTCTTGCGTCCTTTTTACCTTCGCCTGAGAGGTGCTTACAGGCAGATTCTGCCGCCGGAGACCTGGAAAAAAAAAGTAGAGCGGTGTTTGACTCAGACATGGGGGTCAAGTTACGCGAAAAATGATTGCACGGATGTATCAAATGTCATCAAAAACAGTTGGGGGAGATGGAGTGGCGATTGTGTAGGAACATCGCCCTTAAAAAAATCACGCACGCAAATCGTTTAAGCGATACCCGATCCCCGAATAAAATAATAAACAGGAATCAACTTTGCTTCTGCCTCAATTTGCCCCTCACGGCCCTGACCGTAAAATATCCCGTGATAACAGTAGTCAACCCCACCAGGGTATAAATCCACCACGGAATGGCGCGGCCCCAGCCAATAAGGTAAATGTTTGCGGCATTATAGACCAGGGCGGCGCAGCAGACGGATAACCCCATTGGCCGGTGCTTTCTTTTGTTACGGATGATCCACCAGACGGTAAGCGAAAATAAAGGGGTGCCTACTAGGTGAATGCCCAGGAAGATAACCGGGTCAACATGGTATCTCCGGCCGATGGTTTCGTAGTAATTGATAATGGAATGCCACCAGTTCATGAGACAAAAATAACATACCTGCCCGTCCGGCTTACAATTGACTTTTAAGCTATCTTCTCTGGCCGCACCGTGCACATGCGATACGAAATACATTTTGGAAATTAGCCCGATATGCTGAATTTTGCCTATTCTCCATTTCAAGAATGATCCCCGGAAGGTTATGAGTAAACGGATAATAATTTACGATGACGATAAGGATATCCTGACAGTAACGTCGGTCATTTTACAGATGAAAGGATATGAAGTGATGTGTCGCGAAGACTGCCTCTCGCTGGAAGGCGATCTTAACAGCTTTAAACCCGAAGTGATATTAATGGACAATCGCCTGCCGGGTATGGGCGGTGTTAAGGCCGTTCAGTACATAAAAAAACATGACCATTTCAAACATATTCCTGTTATCCTGTTCAGTGCAAACAGCAATGTGGAAGATATAGCGCGGGAGGCCGGTGCCGACAGGGTACTTAGGAAACCGTTTGAAATTCTCGAGTTGCAACAAATGATTGCAAACACACTGCAGTGATCTTTTAGCTGCCGTCTTTCGAGAAGCGGTTCAGCAACGCGCCTATATCAGCTGCACGCAGGATATAGTCAACAGGGGCCAGTTGAATGGCCCGGAGTGGCATAAAATCGACCAGTGCTTCCTGCGGATCCTGTACAATTGTTACCCCGCCAAAATTTTTCACTTCAATCATCGCTGCTGCGCCGTCGGCGTTGGCGCCCGAAAGGAGGACGGCGACAAGCCCTTTCTTATAGGAATGCGCTGCGCTTGAAAAACTGACTTCAATACTGGGCCGGGAAAAGTGAACTTTCTCCGATACATCGAGGGACAGCGTACCATCCTCTTCGAGCAGCACATGATAATCGGGCGGGGCCAGGTATATCGAGCCTGGCTGTAGCAGCTCCTTTTCCTCAGCCTCCTTTATAGTCAGCGATGTCCGGGAGGCAAGCAAGGTGGTGAGGCCGTTATCCATAGCATTGCTTCGGTGCAGCACGATTAAAACCGGTAACCGAAAACGGTTGTCCAGCACCGGTAGCAACTGGCTTAAGGCCTCGAGGCTGCCCGAAGATCCACCGATACAAACCAGCCGAAGCCCTGTTTTTATTTGTTCTTCCGCCATATTTTTTCCCTGTTTACCACCTGCTGGTAATCCCCGTTAATGGGAGAAAAGCGCAAGGACTCTTTACTGCCCAATGCCAGGAAGCCGAGCGATTCAAGGCTTTTGTCGAACAGCTGCAACACTTTCCCCTGGAGATCTTTTTCAAAATAAATGAGCACATTCCGGCACAAGATCAGCTGAAACTGGTTGAATGAAGCGTCCTCCACCAGGTTGTGATTGGAAAAGATCATTTTTTTCGACAGTCCGCCGTCGAACCGGGCGCTGTTATAATTCGCCGTATAATACTGGGAAAATTCTCCTTTTCCCCCTGACCGGATATAATTTTCAGAGTATTGCTGCATGGCCGCAACAGGAAAAATACCAGATTTTGCCTTCTCCAGTACGGCCTGGTTGATGTCAGTGGCATATAAGATCGATTTATGAAGGAGTCCTGTCTCTTTCAGCAGTATAGCCATTGAAAAAACTTCTTCACCGGTTGAGCACCCGGCATGCCAGATGCGGATGAAGGGATAAGTGGCCAGCACAGGAACAATGGACTCGCGCAGCGCCCGGTAAAAATCCGGGTCACGAAACATCTCCGTTACATTAACGGTAATCTCTTCAACGAAATGCTGAAAGTAAACCGGATCAGCCATTATCCTTTCCTGCATCGATGCAAAAGAATCAAACCCGCCTTTGACATAAAAAGAATCGATGCGTCGTCTGAGTGAAGCTTTGGAATAGCCTGAAAAATCATATCCATACCTTGCCGAAATGGCAGAAACCAGCGGTACTATTTCCCGGGTGTCCGTCATTCGGTGCCGGATTGACAATCCACAATTAGCTGCATGAGCCGGTCGGTGTCCACGGGTTTGGAGAGATAACCATCCGCGCCGGCCGCAATACACTTTTCCCGATCCCCTGACATGGCCTGCGCGGTTACGGCCACGAGCGTAATGCGCTCCAGTGAATGCTGACTGCGCACTTCACGCATAAATTCATAACCATCCATCTCCGGCATCATCATATCAACCAGCACCAAATCGATAGGGTTCCCGTCCAGTAATAATTTTAATGCCTGGTGGCCGCTGTTGGCTGTGCAACAAGTGAATCCCTTAGCCGACAAGACGGCTTTAAGGGCAAAAATATTTCTGTCATCATCGTCAACAATCAGGATGGCCGGGGTTTCGTTTTTCATAACTCAATAACCTTTTTCGTAGAGCCATATGCGCAGGAGAGAAACCAGCTGATCCATATCGACCGGCTTGGAAATATAATCTGATGCCCCTGCAGCGATACATTTTTCGCGGTCACCTGCCATGGTTTTGGCTGTGACAGCAATAACCGGCAGTTTTTGGTACCGGCGCTCCTGGCGGATGGCTTTGATACTTTCATAGCCATCCATCTCAGGCATCATCATATCCATCAGTACTGCATCAACCGGTGATGATTTCAACAGTTGCAGCGCTTCCCTTCCATCCATGGCCGGAATAACGGTCATCTGGTATTTTTGGAGGATCTTGGTCATGGCGAAAATATTCCTGATATCATCGTCCGCCAGCAAGACCTTTTTCCCTTTGAGCACATTATCCTGCTTCAGTAATCGTTCCATTTTGCCTTCCCCATGCGGAGGCTGCTTTTCCTGCACGAGGTGCAAAAAAAGTGACACCTCATCCAGTATCCGCTTGTAAGAATTGGCCGTCTTCAATACTATAGCATCGGCATATTGTTTTAGCCTGAACTCGTCAGGCTGTGACAGATTCTTACCCGTAAAAAGTATGATCGGCACATCTTCCAGGCCGGCGGTGCCTCTTATTTTTTCCAGTACTTCATCGGTACCGCTGCCGGTGCTGCCCAGGTCAAGAATCACACAATTCACGGCGTCCTGCTGCAGCGTCGTGATGCTCTCTGCCACGGTACGGCTTATTATCGCCGCTACCGCTGAACTACTTAGGTAGTAGGCCAGGGCATTGGCATGCCGGAAATTTTCTTCCACGATCAGCACCTTCTTCCCGCGTCTGGCCAGCACGTATTCAAGCTTATCGAAGATGGTATTCAGCTGTTCAAATGCCACGGGTTTTATAATAAAATCCACAGCTCCGCGGCGGATACTTTCCTTTCTCACTTCCTGCGATGACATAATGTGGACCGGAATATGCCTGGTGTGCGGGTCATTCTTCAGCTCATCCATTACTTCCCAGCCATTTTTGACCGGCAGCTGAATGTCCAGCAAAATAGCCAGTGGTAAATATTTTCGGGCCAGCTCAATTCCCGTATCTCCCCGCACTGTCACGATTCCCCGGTATCCTTTCTGCCGGCTGTAATCCAGCAAAGCCCGCGCAAAATTGGTATCGTCTTCTATGATTAGGACCAGCTTATCGCCGCTCTGCAAACTGTTCCTGTCGTCCGGGATATCTTCAGGGATTTCTATGCTGTTGTAAGCCGGCGTCTCAGGCGTTTCGGTGGTAACCGGGGCGGCCGGTTCGGTACCCCCGCCGGTATTTTCTTCCTTGACTGCCTTCGCCATTTTGCCCGGCTCTGTCTGGATAAGGCATAAAAAATCGCTCCCTTCGCCCGGCTGGCTCTGCAACTTGATCTCGCCCCCCAGTAAACGGGCAAGTTCCCGGCTGATGGAAAGCCCGAGACCGGTACCCCCGTAACGACGTCTCGTGGACCCATCCTCCTGCTGGAAGGCATCAAAAATGAGCGATTGTTTATCCGGGCTGATGCCAATCCCGGAATCCCGCACTCCAAAACTGATGAGACCGGGCTGGTCAGCCGGACAGGTCAACTCGAGTTTCACAAAACCTGAAGCGGTAAATTTGAAGGCGTTAGACAACAAATTTTTTAGTATTTGGGAGAGTCTCTGGCTGTCAGTCTGAATCGTTTCCGGCACCCCCGGCGCAATGATGATTTCCCATTGCAGATTTTTTTCCCTCGCCACCGGTTCAAACAAACCCTTCAGTTCACCGACAAATTCCCTGGTGTTCACCGGCAGGTGCTCAATCGTCATCTTCCCGGATTCGATCTTCGACAGGTCAAGGATTTCATCTATCAGCTGCAGCAATCCATTTCCGGATGACTGAATCACCGTTGCGTACTGTACCTGGTCGGGGCTGAGATTTTTATCATGATTTTCTGCCATCAGCCGGGACAACAACAAGATTGAATTTAAAGGGGTACGCAGTTCATGAGACATATTGGCGAGGAACTCCGACTTATAGCGGGTGGACAAGGCCAGGTCCGCAGCTTTCTTTTCAATTTCCGCATTTTTCTGGAGGATCAGCTGGTTACGCTGTTCCAATGAAGCCGATCTTTCCTCCAGCAACGTATTTGTTTCAATCAATTCTTCCGATTGTACTTTCAATTCTTCCTCCGAGGTCTGCAATTGTTGCGCCTGCATCTCCAGTTCGGTATTGATATGTTCCAGTTCAGCCTGCTGGGTCATCAGCTCTTCGGCCTGCGACCGGGTTTCCATTAGAAGCCCGGCAACACGCTGGCGGTTAAATGCGGTATTCACGGCAATGCCCACAATACCCTCCACGTCCTTAAAAAAATCAAGCTGCCTGCTGCTGTATTGATCAAATGAGCCCAGCTCAATGACACCGACAGCACCGTGGTCGAACAAAAGAGGGAAAACAACAATACCGGCCGGGGCTACCGTGAGCGCTGAAAATTTGATATCGAAGTGTTTTTCGGTGTCACCGGCCAGCAGCATCCGCTTACCGCTTTTGAATACCTGGTAAGCAATACCCCCGTCCTGGCCGAGCCGTGCTGCCGTTTCGCGGCTATCCAGCGCATAAGTGCTCTGTACGGCGAGAAGACTACCGGTTCCGGCCGTAAGAAACGCGCCGGCCTGGCTGCCGGTATAGGCCGACAGGAAATTGAGCACCTTTTCCGCCATGACCTGCAGGCTGTCTTCCCCGACGATGACCCGGTTCAATTTCACAATCCCTTCCTGGATCCATTGCCGATCGGCAATCTGCCCGAAAGACTTTTCCAGCGCGGCACTCATCTTGTTGAGCGAACCCGATATATTACCCAACTCATCGGAGCCCGTATCAGTAACCCGGGTACTAAAGTTTCCAGATGAGATTTTATCGGCCACATCGCGGATGATATTGATGCGTTCCCGGATCGACCTGTCCCGGGCTTCCAGTTCTTCCTGCAGCCGGTTCTTTTCGTTGAAATCGGTATTGGTCCGGAAATAAAACACGGAAGTGATAAGTATAGCGAGTATAGCCGCTATGATGATGAGCGCCGGCGTATATGCGGAAAAACGATTGAGCCGTTCGGTTCTTGTTTTCAGCAGCCCATTTTCAATCTCAATCATCCGATCAACAGAGCGACGGACTTCATTCATGAACTGCCTGCCCTGTTCCATATCGTCTACGCGGATGATGGCGGCGTCTTTTTTTGTGGCAATCATCTCCTGCATTTTCCGGAACCGCTGGTCAATGGCAGTTTCCAGGCGGGCAACATTGCGCTGCTGTTCAGGATTATCCGTTGTTATTTTCGCGACCGTATGCAACGCGGCGCGCGCGGCATCCTGTGAGCTGCCGTAATATTCCAGGAAATCAGCCCGACCCGTTATAAGAAAACCCCGCTGACCGGATTCTGCATTCTGTACCTGCGCCATCGTTTTTTCCAGGTTTTCCACGACCAGGTGCGTATGGTCCACCCAGCCGGCGCTCGCGAAAAGATTATGAATGCTCGTCAGCGATGCGGCAGAGCTCACGATCAACAGTAAAAGCGAAATTCCGAAACCGATGATGAGGTTTCGCTTCAACGATATTTTCATATTAAAAAGAAAAATTTATTCATGTTCAAGAAGGGGCATCGTAAAATAAAAAAGCGACCCGTTTCCATATTCGCTGGAGACCCCCAGCCGGGCATTATGCCGTTTTAAAATTTCCGAACAGATGTAGAGGCCGATGCCCAATCCCTGGGCCTGGGAAGCATCGTCGGACACCCGAAAAAACTTTCCGAATACCTGGTCAAGGTTTTCTTCCTGAATGCCAATGCCGAAATCGCGGACACCAAAATAAAGCTCTTTGTCGGGCGTAATACGGGTGATAACCTGGATATGCTTGCTGTTGGGAGCGTACTTTACGGCGTTACTGATAAAATTGATTATTACCTGTTCCAGCCTCATGGCATTCGCCAGCACCCGGGCATCGGTTTTTTCATTGAGTTCCAGGCTGACGTCAGGATAAATTTGCGCCAGCATTTCCAGCGTCGAGCTAAGTACGTCCCCAAATAAGAGCGGTTCAAGATCAAACCTCAATTTGCCATTTTCAATCTTCGAAATGTCAAGCAAATCGTTAATCAGGCTGTCTAGCTTGTTAACCTGAATAAGCGTCCTGTCAATAAAGTTTTTGGAGGTTTCTGTTACCGTTATAACTTTCTCGAGGAGCTGCACATAGGCTTTTATGCTGGTGAGCGGGGTCTTTAATTCATGACTGGCTATGCTGAGGAATTCATCTTTTCTTTTGACCACCTGCTTTTGCTCGTCGATATCAGTAAATGTACCCACCCATTTCACCACTTCAGCATGCTCTACAACAGGCAGCACTCTGAGCAGGTGAAAACGGTAATCGGCGGTACCGGTGCGGGCTATGCGTAGTTCAAGCTCAAGCGGCTGCCGGGCGTTGAGCATCAGCCTCCACGCCAGGTTAACGTCCGGATCTTCGGGATGGGTGGATGGAAAAACCCCGGCTAATGCCGAATAAGCATACCAGCGATCGTTTACAAAGTCGATCTTACCCGCCGGCGTTGCTGTGAAAGCGACCTGCGGAATAGCGGCAAGAATACCATCGAGTTCCTTAGCTTTTTCCTGTACCTGCGCCTGCGCCTTTTTCCGGAATTCGTTCTCCTCTTTCAATTTCATTTGTGTGCTGATCAGCTCGCGGTTCTGCTCATAGAGACGGTGAAAGGTCTTTACTTTCAGCAACAAGATATCGGCGTCAATCGGTTTGGTGATATAATCTATTGCCCCGGAGGAATAGCCCTTGGTGATAAAACGTTTATCAGTATTGACAGCCGACAGGAAAATAATGGGAATGTCGCGCGTAAGCAGGTTTCCCGAAAGTAGTTCCGCCACTTCAAAGCCGTCCATGCCGGGCATCTGTACATCGAGAATGATCAGCGCGTAGGATTGTTTCAGTGTTTTTCTCAGGGCTTCTTCGCCGCCCGTGGCAGAATCCACCTCAAAGGAATGTAACTCCAGGATCGATTTTAAAGAATAGATGTTTTCGGGCCTGTCATCAACAATAAGAATCATACAATGTGCGGGGTTACATGAGTCGGTAAGCACAGCATACCAGGTGCGATAAAGATACAGAGATAAAAGTAAGTGTGGAAGTTTTAAGCCGGAGCCCAATGTATCATTTTCAACACAATCAATGTTCGCGTGATCCGGTCATCACCTGCCTTGAATCCGCAGCGGCCTGCTCATGACACAGGCCTGCAGAAAAAAAGCGGCGTTGGCCGCTTTTTTATCCCTTACCCTTTTTTAATTCCCTGAAATCTCATCCAGTTTCCCCATATCGTCTTCAGTTAGGGCAACCGATGCAGCTTTCATGTTTTCCTCCAGGTGCCGGACCTTAGATGTGCCCGGAATAAGCAGGATGTTCGGCGCCCGGTGAAGTAACCAGGCAAGCGCCACCTGGTGAGGTGTTGCGTCATGACGTTGCCCCACTTCTTTCAGCACTTCCACGCTTTTTACATTACCGGCGTTGAGCGGGTACCATGGAATGAAAGCGATATGCTGGCCGAGGCAATAATCGAGTACTGCTTCCCATTTCCGGTTGTCCACGCTGTACATATTCTGAACCGATACGACGTTGAAGAATTTTCTCGCTCTTTCTATTTCTTCGATCCCCACTTCGGAAAGACCGATGTGTTTTATCTTGCCTTCCTGCTGCGCTTTCTGCAAAAACCCAAAGGTTTCTTCTTCGGACACCTTCTCATCAATCCGGTGCAACTGGTATAGGTCAATATGATCAGTTCTCAGTCTTTTCAGGCTTCCGTCAAGCGCCTCCAAAAGATGGTGCCGGCTTCCTTCCTTCACCCACTTATCCGGTCCAGTCCGCAAAAATCCCCCCTTGGTGGCGATGACCAGGTCTTCAGGATAAGGATACAATGCTTCCGCAATCAGCGCCTCGGAAACATTGGGCCCATAGGAATCAGCCGTGTCAATAAAATTAACGCCGAGTGCTATTGCCTTCTTTAAAACGGCCAGGCACTCCTGTTTATCATCCGGGGGGCCATAAATTCCTTTACCAGTGATGCGCATAGCCCCATACCCCAGTCGGTTCACGGCAAGCTCTCCCCCTATTTTAAATGTCGGATTTACTTTTACTTCATTCATATCTGTAGTTTTAATGCGCTGCTGTTATAATCGGTTACCGCAGGACTCATTCCTGTTTTGACGAGTCGCTTTTGAGCCCGCGGCCGGTCTTGTGCTGCAGTTCCTCAATTTTCTGCGAGGCAGTAGCCTTGGTAATATTGGTATCCACTTCTTCGTGCGCTTCTGATGCCAGGGTCTGGAGGTAGGAAGCCTGCGCCCCGGTAATAGGCTCACTGCCGGTCACCCACGTTTCCGGATCTTTAACGGTATTGTCTGTTGGTTTGTTGACTTGCTTTTTCATACTAATATTTTTAGTGTCAGGAATCAAAAAAGAGGCCACGATAGCGCCCGGGTTAAGGCCGGGCTTCCCTAAACTCCCTAATCCCCGTTTTGCCCCAAACCCAAAGGCGTTTATACCAGCCTCAAATTTTCAGCAAGGACCTGCGCCTGGTCCATGACTGTGGGTAAATTTCTGTACAAATTCAATCCGGGATTTTCCTGCATACTACATTATCTTACTTATAAATTTAACAAGCATATGCCAGGGGCGATGAAAAAAAATCTAAAGCGGGGTGAACAAAAGCCCCAGAAGAGTCAGCTGGAAATTTTAAAACACACGGAAGAAGCGGCACTCACCCAACTGGAACGCAGTACCACAGGGCTCGGTTTATCCGGATTTTCAGCAGGCCTTGATATTGGCTTTTCTGTGTTGCTGATGATTGTTGTACTTAGTCTATTCAAAAACGTATTCCCATCACCGGTAGTAAAATTCATCGTGGCCAATATGTACCCTATTGGTTTTATTTTCGTCGTGCTGGGCCGGTCAGAACTCTTTACTGAACATACCACGCTGGCTGTGTTGCCCGTGCTGCAGCGACTTGCATCGGTAAAAAAACTTTTCCGTCTTTGGGGCATCGTGTACATCAGTAACATTGCTGGAGGTCTGATTTTTGCCGCGATACTTGCGTACTTCGCTGGGTCCCTTCATTTTATAGAAGAATGGGCCCTGGGAGAAATTGCCACCGAACTTTTACACCATGACCTGCTTACCAACCTGCTCAGCGCGGCCCTCGCGGGCTGGCTCATGGGATTGCTCGCCTGGCTGGTGGCTGCCTCACGGGAAACCATCAGCCAGATTTTTATCATCTTCCTCGTTACGTCGGCCATCGGCATTGCAGGGCTCCCGCACTGTATCGTCGGAAACATAGAGGTTTCGGCAGGTCTTTTCTCCGGTAAGCTCTCATTCGCACAATACCTCCATTTCCTGGTGCCGGTAACCATCGGCAATGCTGCGGGAGGGATGATTTTTGTAGGCATCCTTAAATTCAACCATAGTGTTTACAGCGGGGAAGAAATAGAAATAGACCTTGATAATGAAATGGGAGATAAAAACAATTCATCATCCGGCAGTACTTTATAACTGTTAGGCTTGTATCTATTCGTTCGCTATGACACAGCAGAAGATCCCCGGGCAGTCGGGCATATTGCCACCTCCATCGGAAAGGTAGCGCATAAGGGCTGTTCTGGCAGGTTCGGCCGGCAACCTGGTAGAGTGGTACGACTGGTATGTGTACGCCGCCTTTTCCATATATTTCGCCAAATATTTCTTCCCCGGTGCCAACAACACGGCGCAGTTGATCAACACCGCCGGCATCTTCGCGGTCGGCTTCCTGATGCGCCCGCTCGGCGGTTATTTTTTCGGTCGACTGGCCGACCAGAAAGGTAGAAAAACGGCCATGGCCATTTCTGTCCTGCTCATGGCGCTGGGCTCCCTGCTTATCGGCCTGCTGCCAGGCTACCACCAAATCGGCATTGCCGCCCCTCTTTTATTACTCGCGGCCAGGATGCTGCAGGGGCTCAGTACGGGCGGTGAATATGGGGCTTCTGCCACCTATCTTAGTGAAACGGCCACATCCGGACGGCGTGGATTCTATTCCAGCTTTCAATACGTTACCCTCATCGGAGGGCAACTGCTGGCCATCGCAGTACAACTGGTACTGCAGGTGTTTGTACTCAGTGAAAGCCAACTCCAGGAATGGGGCTGGCGTATCCCGTTTCTGCTGGGTGCCCTGCTGTCAATAGCTGCGTACGGGCTCAGGAACCGAATGCCGGAAAGCGATGCCTTCGAGAATGAAACGATGCAGCTGAACAAGCGGGGAAGCCTCCGCGCACTGGCCCGCCATCCAAAAGCAGTAATGACGGTCTTCGGGTTGACCCTCGGGGGTACCCTGGCCTTTTATACCTACACCACGTACATGCAGAAGTTCCTGGTGAACACCTCCGGCATGAGTCGCCACCAGTCGACCCTGCTCCTTTTTGCGGCACTCCTGCTGTTTGCCGCGCTCCAACCGCTCTTCGGTTTGTTAAGTGACAGGGTTGGCCGTAAGCCCCTCCTCATTGGCTTTGGTATAGCCGGAAGTATCCTTACCGTCCCCCTGCTCGGGCAGCTCAGCCATACGAATGATCCCATCACCGCCTTCGCGCTTATGATGGCAGCACTGGTGATTATAAGCGGCTATACATCAATCAATGCCGTGGTGAAAGCGGAGTTGTTTCCAGTGAGCATACGCACGCTTGGTGTGGGTCTGCCCTATTCCATTACCGTGGCTATTTTTGGGGGCAGCGCGGAATACATCGCCTTATGGTGTAAGCAGGCCGTTGCGAAAAGAGCCTTTTACTGGTATGTGTCGGCCTGTATATTCATATCGCTCATCGTATATATTTTCATGCGCGACAACAGCCGCAATTCCTACCTCGATCGTAACATGTGATCGGGTACCGGCCACTCCATCAGTATCCTGGTTAAGCCGACACAAGAATAAATTGTATTTGAAGCGGCCGCCGCAGGGACCAGGCCATTAAATTCCCGCAGCGTCCGTAGGCAAAACCCTTTCACCGCCTTCGGGCTATCGGCGCTGGTAAATGCATAGTTGCTGCTGCGGGGAAGATACATTAAAACGATAGACGCGCAACGCGCCTAAATTCACCCCTGCATCTGAGCCTCGTATGCTTTGCCTTTATGCATCACACTCCGAATAGCATCCTGGGGCAGACGGGAAAGTTTTTTTGGGGATGGCAATTTCCGGAATAACTTACGGCCCAGTAAAAAGGCACCCACGCCTGCTGCCACCAACCCTACGGAAGCTATGATAACTTGTTTAGTTCGCATAATAAAATGATTTAGTTAACGTGTAGACGACAATTGATATGCCAGAGCCTGCCCACTCACATTGCCTGCGAATTTTTAACAGGAGCTTTTATGCGGGCTCATCCTTACCGATAGAATCGGCGGCGGTTCGGGAGCGGCTGGAATTTTTTCTTCAGCCTGAGCAGAATTTTCTACAAGCCGGAATTGCGCATCAGCGTATTGTCTCCCCCCGATCGACGCTAATCGGCTATAAAAGAATTGTTATCCTGGTCCAGCCTGCAAAGCGAGTCGCCCCAAAACTAAACCTGAAATCACCGGCAATTGTGGTATTGTCTTCCCATAAGTATTGGGTATAGCCATCTATTGCTAATAGTCAACACCTCTATGCATATTAAAAAAACAGGCGCGTCAATCTGGAAAATCATAAAAAATTCGTTCAGCGGGTTTGCTAATGACAAGGTACTCAAGCTGAGTGCTTCCCTGGCTTACTATATGATTTTTTCCATGGGCCCCCTTCTCCTGATATTGATTACGATGTGCAGTTTCTTTTTTGGAAGAGAAGCGGTGGAAGGCAAAGTATATGCGCAGCTCCAGGATTTCCTGGGAAGTGATACGGCCCTCCAACTCCAGCAAATTATTAAAAACGCATCGCTGTCCGGAAAAACGATTACCGCTTCGGTGGTCGGAGCGGTAGCGCTGCTAATCGGAGCCACTACGGTGTTCGCTGAGATGCAGGATTCGATCAACATTATCTGGGGCCTTAAACCAAAGCCCAGGAAGGGATGGCTGAAAATGCTAAAGAATCGATGTATCTCTTTTTCGGTCATCATCAGCCTGGGATTTATCCTGCTGGTATCGCTCGGAATTTCTGCACTGCTGGCCGCGTTCAGTGATTACCTGGCCGGCCGTTTCCCGCAGGTTACGATTACCCTTATTTATGCCATCAACCTTGTCATCAGTCTTGCGATCACCTGCCTGATATTCGCAATAATCTTTAAAGTTTTACCCGATGCAAAAATTGCCTGGAAAGATGTTACGGCAGGGTCTGTAACCACCACCCTGCTTTTTCTGCTAGGCAAAACCGCCATTTCCTTTTATATTTCAAAAAACAATGTTGGCACCGTGTACGGACCAGCCGGGTCCCTTGTAGTGCTCATTCTATGGATTTACTATTCCGCCGTCATCCTTTATTTCGGTGCAGAGTTTACAAAGGCCTTTGCGGTGGAATATGGGTCAGCCATTTACCCGGATGAGTATGCCGTTACGGTAGAGCAGGTTGAAGTGGAAAAAGGAAATTTGCCACTTCAGGAAAATGAGCAGCATAAAGCAGAACGAAAAAAGGAAAGTAACTGAGGACCCTGGCCAGTTTGTTGGGCGAATTGCTGGCATGATTCTTTGATATTTATTGTTATGAAAAAATTTATTATCGAGTATCACAATTACACTATCCGTGTGAATGGCGACGAGCAATATCGTCTTACGTTTCTGGATGACCGCTGGCTGGATGTTAAACTCAAGGCCGATTACTCCCGGGTCGTAGCAAGTTCTGATTCCGATACCCGGCAGACCGCCCCTGAAGAATGGGTAATTCTTTCCACTTCCGGCGGACCAGATTGGATAAACAGGGAGCAGATACAGGTGATAGGAGAATTGATCAGCCGTAAGGTAGAGGCTGCAAAAGAACCTGCCGATCAATAAAATTACAAGTGGTAGCGCTCTTTAACAAAGTTGATTTTCCCGCTGGTTAACCGACTGAAAAATCAGTCCATCACTTCATACACCATTGTCGGCCTGGCTTTGTTTTTCAGCTGAACTTCACCCACTTTCCGGCAGTTAAATGATTCTTTTACTTTATGGAAGCATTGGTCATCAATGAGGATTTGGTTCTGTTCTGCTGCTGACTGGAGCCGCTGTGCAACATTTACAGCATCTCCTATAACGGTATAATCGAGTCGCCGGAGCTGCGCAGAGCCGATGTTCCCCGAGATCATTTCCCCGCTGTTAATACCGATAGAAACTTTAGGGGTAAAGTCGCCTTCTACCACCGGCATCGAGTTGATGCTTGCCCGCAGGGCCAGTGAGGCATCCAGGGCCCGGTCAAGATGAAAATCACCCCGGAATACTGCCATGACCGCATCTCCGATAAATTTGTCGATATAACCGCCCTGTGATATAATCTCTTTTACCATTACATCGAAATAGCTGTTAAGCAGTTTCACTACGCGGTCGGCGGATGCCGTTTCGCTGATGGCTGTAAACCGGCATATGTCTACAAAAGCGATACTGGCGTCAATGGTTTCATTAGCCATGAGGGAGGTTTCGAATTCACGGCTCCCCATGAATTTAAGGACCGTTTCATCCACATACATCTTAAGAATGTTGTTCTCTTTGATGGCCTGTAGCGTCTCTCTTACCTGCGCCACATGTTTCAAAGTTTTTTCCATGGTAAGCGTGAGGTCCTCAAAATTGATGGGTTTTGTGATAAAATCAAACGCGCCACGGTTCATAGCGGTACGGATATTATCCATATCACCGTAGGCGGAAACAATGACCGCTTTTATCAGTGGGCTGGTTTCGCCGAGCCGGGTGAGCAGTGTAAGGCCATCCATTTCCGGCATATTGATATCGCTCAATACGATATCGACATCAGGATTCGACTGTATCTTGTCCAGTGCATCGTTCCCGTTCACGGCAAAAACGAATTCATATACTTTCTCCCGGATCTTTTGCCGGAACTTCTGCTTGATCAGCATTTCAAGATCCGCTTCGTCATCCGCCACCAGGATTTTTGCCATTACTTAACTTGTTTTAATTTTTCTTTCAGGAGAACAAAGTCGACCGGCTTGGTCAGGAAGTCATCTGCGCCGAGTGATTTGGCCATATTGAAATTCTCCGCATCACCGTAAGCAGTAATCATCATCACCACGGGCGGGGGTTTCATATAGGTTTGCTTGATATGGCTGAGCAGTTCCAGTCC
This sequence comes from Chitinophagales bacterium, assembly GCA_038229695.1. GTDB lineage: Bacteria > Bacteroidota > Bacteroidia > Chitinophagales > Chitinophagaceae > JACMLD01. The sequence goes on from JBBROE010000030.1 coordinate 27,683, forward strand.
GCTCATACCAGGCATATTAATGTCAGACAGGATCAGGACGGCTTCATGACTGTGATCGTCCAGGTATTGCAGCGCCTGCTCCCCGGAAAAGGCAAACACAAACTGAAGCGATTTTTCCCTGATCTCCTTCCTGAATCGCTGTTCAAAAAGCGTTTGGATATCGATTTCATCATCTACCACCAGTATTTTCATCATACCTATTTTAGCGTTCAGGCCGGCAGGGAAATGGTAAGCGCCGATCCTTCGGAAACAACAGACGATACGGTAAGCGTTCCGCCATGGCCCTTCGTGACGATATCATAACTCATACTCAGGCCAAGGCCGGTACCCTCCCCGGTTGGCTTAGTGGTGAAGAACGGCATGAATATCTTATCCATCACCGCTGCGGGTATGCCGTTGCCGTTGTCTTTAACACAGATGAGCACCGAATTACCTTTTTTAATGGTTTGTACGGTCACCGTGGGGTCGAAGGCCGGTGCTTTTCCTGCGCCCTCTTTTACCAGCTGCTTTTTCTTTTCAGTCACCGCATAGAAGGCATTGGTGATAAGGTTGAGAATTACCCGGCCAATATCCTGCGGGATAACCGGAAGCGGCCGGATCGATTCATCGAACTCTGTTTTCATGGAGGCATTGAACGATTTATCTTTTGCCCGCAGGCCATGGTAGGCCAGCCGCAGGTATTCGTCGGCGAGTGCATTGATATCGGTAGGTTCCTTTAGCCCGGTACTGCTGCGGCTGTGCTGCAGCATGCCTTTAACGATCGCATCGGCCCGTTTACCATGATGGGTTATTTTCTGCTCATTCGCCACAATGTCAGCGGCCAGCACCAGTGCCTCCTGCGTATCTCCCTTTTCCAGCGCAGCCTTTAATTCTATGGCAAGTTCAGCGTTCACTTCGGAAAAATTGTTGACGAAGTTCAGTGGGTTTTGTATTTCATGCGCGATACCTGCAGTCAGCTCTCCAAGCGAAGCCATTTTTTCTGATTGGACCAGCTGTGCCTGCGTGGCTTTAAGCTCTTTCACGATCTGCTCCAGCTCCTCTTTCTGAGCGGTTAAGGCAGACGTCCGTTCGGCTACCTGCACTTCAAGCGCCGCTTTCATCGCCTCTGATTCCTGGAACTTCTGTTCCTTTTCGACCGCCTTCAACCGTTCCTTTTCCAGTGCTTTCCGCTGACGCCGCGCCATTGTCCAGACCGCGATCATCCATACTACCGCGAAATTCTGCGCGATAGCCAGGTAAGATGACCAGCTGGAAAAATAGGAAGGGAGAATGAGCTTTACGCCATCCGACAAGATATACACGGCGACGAGCGGAAGGAGCGAATTGGACAGCGAACGAACGGAAGCGAACTCCTGGCGCCGTAAGATGGTCACCAGCATAGACAGCATCACGGCGTGAGACAACCAGGAAACCACTGCGCGGGATTTGTCCCAACTGAAGTAAAGCGCGGCCAGGCAGCCCATAACAACCATTCCCGCAAGGAAATAGTTATCCCACTCTTCCTTTACCTGCGGAACCAGTTTCGATCGGCGCAGGTAACGAAACATAAAAATACCCAGAATAATCTCAAGAATAGCCATAAGCAGTAAGCGGTGCCGAAATAACGGGTTATACCGGCAAATTAAGAATAAATGAAGTATACTCCCCTTCCTTCCTATCCAGTTTAAGCTTTCCCCCTGGCGCCTGTATAACAACTTAACCTTTGGCTAAAAAATTGGGGGAAATCTTGTCCCGAATCTATTCATGTGGACCATTTCCATGGTTCGGCACACGGGGAGCGGAACGTTGCCGGCCGGACGGTGCGCGACACCGGTTGCCAGTTCTCTAATGGTCCGCGACCACTGAATCTTTACGAAAACCGAGAAATAGTCACCTGTTGCAACCGTATTCATTGCGCAACCAACATATCGCCACTGCCTGTCACCGCTATAAAATATCAGGCTCATCGAAACGACGTGCAGCGGCATCGTATCACCTGTTGGCGTGACACCGTAAAATTTAATTCTTCCGTGCGCAGAACCAGGGCCGGGACACCGCAGGTAAACTAAGTAATATTTACCGGAGTGACCGTTCATGTTTCCCGCCGTCCATTCAATCTACGTCAGCTGCGCATTCATATCTTCCAGCGCCTCCAGGTAAGCATTTTTAAGAAAGGTTTTTTCCCGTACACAATAATCGGTGAAATAGTGGTGGCTGCGCAAAAAATCCACCTGCGTATGGTTCCACTGGGCCCGGCTGAGCGAAGGCTGCAACTGGTGCAGCTCGCGGAACAGTGATTCGGCCAGCACAGGCGCATCGGGTGTACCCAGGTATTCCAAATCAGCATCGGCCATAATCTTCTCCAGTTTGCTTTCGGGCCGCTGGGGCACCCGAGTAGCCATGATCAGCCTGCATACCACTTCGATATCCCCGGCGCTGAAGTGGTTATCGATCATATACCGGGTCACCATTCCACAGCTCTCCAACTCATGGCCGTTATAAATGTGGATGTACCCGGCATCGTGCCAGAGCGCCGCTATGTTGAGTAATTCCAGTTCTTGTCGCGTACAGTTTTCTGCCTGCCCAATCTCATTCGCCTTATCGCAGACATAAAGCGTATGTGCCACATTGTGGAAATAATAACCGGCCGGGTTTTGACTCGCCAGCAGGTTAACTACATAAGCTTTCATAGCGCTGTCATTTAGCATGGTGCTTTGCTTTTAATACTCCACCACTGGCTTCCCGGATGCTTTGCACATACATAAATACCCGCGGGTCTATTTTATGCAATGCTTCTTCGATTTGTTTTATCTCCAGCCTGGTAACGATAGTGACGATAATCTCGCAATCCTGTTTAATGTCAAAACTCCCGGGCAGGTAGCCCCGTTCTCCCTTGTAAACCGTTATACCTTTGCCCAGTTCGTTGACCAGGTAATTTTTGATTTCATCCGCATGACCGGAAATTATATTAATCGCAGTGAACTGCTCAATGCCGTCCACTACGTAATTGGTGGCACGGGTAGCGGTGAAATAGGTGATGATGGAATACATCGCCGTTTCAAGCGTAAACTGCAGGGCAGCCACGGCAAAAATGACGGTATTCATCAACATGATAATCTCGCTGTTGGAAAAACCGGTGCGCCGCCCGGTAAACACCGCGATCACCTCGGCGCCATCAATCACGCCGCCGCCGCGAATAACCAGCCCGACGCCGGCACCCATAAAAAGGCCGCCGAAAATCGCGATGAGCAGTTTATCGGAAGTAATCGGATTAATGTTTACAAATAAAAGCCCGAGCGACAGCAGGATCACCGCAATAGTGGTCTGCACCGCGAACGTCTTCCCAATACGCTTGTAGCCGAGGTACACAAAAACCGCATTCAACACGGCCACCAGGATACTGATATTGACCTTAAAAACTTCGTGTATCAAGATCGATATGCCGGTCACTCCCCCATCCAGGAAACGGTTGGGAATCATAAATCCCTTCATGGCAAGTACGGCCAGTGCGGTGCCAACTAGGATATGGAGAAAATTTTTGAGATTGAGCACCTTACTCCATTCCAGTACATCATTTTTTACCCGGTGATTCATTCGCTGCCGTTAATTTATGCTACTAATATAAGTGGAACCTGTGAAAAAAACATCCTCCCGCAGGAATGGAAGTCCGGCGACCCAATAAGATACTCTAAAATAATGATACCCGGACGGATGCTACTCGACCCATAATTCCAAGGTCTTCCCAGCTTCTTCATTCCGGGGCAGGACTACGGTCAGCCAGCTGATGTCCTTCCCGGCATCATAGAGCACCGTAGCAGCCCGGCAGCCCCTCTTTCCCTTCAGCCCAATGCTGAGCCCGGCCAGCTTATGGGTCGGATCGGACACAAAAATTTTCTCTGCCGATAGCTTTCTGGTGATCAACATCACGCAGGGATCGGAGGCTGCCACGGCACCAAACTGGCTGGTTTGCACTGTTCCGGGTTTGATGAAAACCAGGCCGGCTTTTCCGGGGTTTTCCACTGCCTGCTGGCCGGCATTATTGACTATAACGGCAATCGCCTCTGCCCTTTTTTCCATTGTACTTTCTTTTGCCCCGGCAAAGACAAAATACGCATAACGGGCATCTACCGGTGATTTTCCGTGATTCAACCAAAGCGTGAAAACATTACCCTTAACAGTATCCCGGGGCATACGGGTTAGAACACTGTGCCAGCTGCCGGATTGTTCCTGGTTAGCAAGCTCCACATCGGCTTTGCCGGGAAAATAATACCCCCACCCGTCTTCAATCACCCAGCTTGTCCCTGCCAGGCTATGCTCTACTGCGTTCAGCGTTTTCGTACCGCCGCTTTGCCTGACTATCACCGGCGTGTTGAAAAAAACCTGGTTGATCGTTGTCCTCACCTCGGTATCGAGCGAACTGTGTATGCCAGCCCCAAGGCAGATGGCGGCATCGTCAAAGAAGAACCACGACTTCTGGGCAGACAGGCTGTCGCGCCCATAGGCCAGCGTTGCAATACCGTTCATGCCGTCGGAGACGCCCCCGGCAAAATCAGTGTGAATATTGTACCCGCTGCAGGGAAGTACGGGCAGCGGCGCCTTCCCATGAAAAGCTGTGGTACCCGGGATCATTTTCCAGTCCCACAATGGAAAAATATCCGTGTATTCGTTGCCCGACTGGTAAAAATAAGTGGCCCCATCGCCGAGATGGTAGCCCTGGATATTTTCTTCATTGCAGGATTCTGACCCACCAACCCGGTTCGAACTCATTTTTACAGACATGTAGAAACTATCCCTGCGATGCACGGTCATATCAGAATTCCAAAAATGCTTGTCGCCACTGAAATCCTTCATGGCCGCTTTATACCGGTCAGTATTGCTGCTGTCGACCAGCGGCATTGTCGCCATGATCCGCGCAATGCCAAGGGCCTTTTCTGCCTGGGCATGCGGAACCAGCTGCCGGCCGCAGGCACTGATATCCATTTTGTTTTTCCAGGTTATCCAGCGCACACCTTCCAGGAGATAATTCCGGAGTATGGCCATGCTTCCCGCGTCGAATTCAAATGCGGTATGGCGGAAAATCATCCCCCACTTCAGCATATCAGCCGCGAAGGCGGACCCATAATTACCGAACTGCTGCTGTGTGCCATGCTGGTGAAATGAATAATCAGGCTGGATGCCCTCTCCCAGCGAAACAACGATTTCCTGCTGGATCGCCGCTACCGCCTGCTCTATGGACGTTTCATTACCGTCCAGAAGACTGCGGTAGATCACGTTGCCCGACAACCAGACCTTGTTCTGCCCCGTCATCCCAATCTTTGCCCGCGCAAGAATCTTCAACCCATCGGCCATTTCTTTGGCCGTCAGCTGATTTTCCATCAGCAGCATTACCGGCGCCAGCACCTTCGGCACCCCGATTTGCGGATACCACCAATTGGGACAAATAAAATCATTGTCCAGCCAGAAATCAAGCCCGCTGAGTAGCTTCTTTTTCAGCTCCGCATTTCCCTGTAGCTCACCCTGCTGCTTCCAGGCCAGTGCCATGTCGAGCAGCCGGGTCAGGTGATCGTTTACCGTCCACCACCCACGGGTTTTGTCTGCGTAGTTGATATCGGGCCAGGAACCATTCTGCTGCATGGATGCCATGAGCTGCTCCACCATACTTACTTTGACCGGGGCCGACAGAATATCAACAAGAACATGCGCTTTCAACAGATCCAGTTTTGGATCAGGCGGTGCCGGGTAACCGAAAATAAAGACTGGCGAAAATAATATCGCTATGGCGAAAGCGAGGGAAAATGTTTTCATAACGGCTGATACAATTAAATTATAAAGTTCTGCAGTACAATTCGGTTGCTTTGATGTGGTTTTTAAAATGGAGCAATGACTGCCATCCCGTGGGCCGGCGATCTCACTGCTGCATGTCTGCTGGTCAATTACACAATGGGCTTATTATTCTACCGGTAGTTGTTTACTTCGCCAAAAAAGACAACAGCTGGCCCGAAAACAATAACGGCCCGCTTCCCGGGTGGTTCCCTGCCGGAATTGCTGTGCCGCTGCGGTTAACAGCTGTTGCTACCTGGCTATCTCCCTAAAGATATTGAAAAACTCTCCCCGATCGGTTACCCACGTCGCTTACCCCGATGCGCCGGGATTATTGTTAATCATCACGGGTATGCCGCATTTACAGGATTAACTATTATCTTTCGCACAAACATCTCCGTATGGCTGCTGCTTTACCTGCCGTCCCTGAAAGAATTTTTTCGCTCGACGCCCTCCGCGGGTTCGACATGTTCTGGATCATGGGCGCTGAAGAAATTTTTCACGCCCTGTTCCGCGCCACCGGCTCACCGGTATGGGGTGCGGTATCCAATGAACTGACCCATCCCGACTGGAACGGCTTCCACTTTTACGATCTTATTTTTCCGCTCTTCCTGTTTATCGCAGGCGTTGCCACGCCGTATTCCACCGGCCGTGAACTGGAAAAAGGAAAGTCAAAAAACCAGGTCATGCTGCGGGTCGTGAAACGCGGGCTCATCCTCGTACTGCTGGGCATCATCTACAACAACGGGCTGGTCATAAAACCATTCGCCGAAGTGCGCGTAGCCAGCGTACTCGGACGAATCGGTCTCGCCTATCTCTTCGCCAACCTCATTTACCTGTATGCCGGCGTTCGCGCGCAAATCATCTGGGCCGCAGGCATCCTGCTCGGTTACTGGCTACTGCTGAAAGGCAATGCTGCACCCGGCTTCCCCCGTGGCGATTTGAGTATGGCGGGTAATTTTGCATCGTACCTCGACAGGCAATACCTGCCCGGTAAACTGTACCTCGGCACCCATGACCCGGAAGGACTCGTCTCTACCATTCCCGCCATCGCCACCGGTCTGCTCGGCATCCTCACCGGCGAATTTCTGAAATTCGGCAAGCCACAGCCTGCGATGAAGGCCGCCTGGATGTTCAGCACAGGCGTTGTGCTGATCGCGCTCGCCCACGTATGGAACATCGCCTTTCCCATCAATAAAAATCTCTGGACAAGCTCTTTTGTATTGAATGCAGCGGGGTACAGCCTGCTGCTGCTGTCGGTGTTTTATTATATCATCGATGTGAAGGGTTATACTGCCTGGGCGTTTTTCTTCCGCGTCATTGGCATGAACTCCATCCTGATCTACCTCTCCGGCCGCTTTATCAACTGGCGATACAGCACCGATGCCTTTTTTGGGTGGGTGGGTACCCTGGCGGGTAATCCCTTCGGCGCGGTGCTGATGGCCGTTTGCTTCGTGCTGGTGAAATGGGCTTTTCTTTATTTCCTCTATCAAAAAAGGGTTTTCCTGCGGGTATAGTCATTTCTCGTGGTGCCTGCCGGATTAATTTCATCCTATAAAAAAAACTGCCGGAAGTAATATTTTCCGGCAGTAAGCAGCATTTGCTAATCCTTGTAATTTTTCCCTTTCTTCAGGCAGGTCAGCCCAATTTTCAGGATCTCTCCGCCACCGGGCGGCTTTCCAAAGCCCCAGTTGGATACATACAGGTTATCGTCAGGCCCAAAGGTCATGCCGGTCGGCAGGCTAAGCCCGGTCACCAGCGTCATCCTGGTGCCCCCCGGGTCCAGCCGTACAATGGTTCCCGTACCGGGGGTTGGGAAAGGATTGCCGGTGGTATTTTGAAGGATAAACAATCCGCCCAGTTTGTCGAATGCCAACCCGAGTATAGTGCTGAAGCCGGTGGCTACCACACTAACATGACCGGAGGGCGTAATCTTATAAATACTGGAGGTGTTGGTGATGGGAAAGGTATTGAGGTTGCCCACGTAAAAATTGCCATCACGGTACGCCAGCACGGTAGGCACTACATGTCCCTGTGTGGCGGAAATGTCGGCAACCCGCGAAATCGTACCGTTTTTAGCAATCCGGTCCAGCTCACCATGGTTGGGCTCAATCGCATAAAAATAATTACCGACCGCAATCATCGAATACCAGTCCCCATCGGGTTCAAAATCATCCGCCTCAGGATTTGCTACCGGGTGACTCATCAGAAACTGGCTGAGGTTGGCTACCGGGTTCCAACTCCTGTCCGGATTAATCTTAATGACCTCATTCGGGATAGAGGGAACCCCATGCGAACAACCCGCGCCGGCAAAAATGGCATACATCGTATTGTCCATAAAGGTGACGTCAGACACACCACTGACCTCCCCAAATGCCGTAGTACTGGAAGGCAGATTGTCGACAAACGTGGTTCGATGTCCACCTGGGTTAATCCTTGAAATCCGTGAACCGGTTTTACTTCCTTTTACGGGTCCTACCCCATCAGGTACCTGCACGCACTGACCAATCGTAGAATGCGTACCCCCGATGCCCCCTTCTGCCACATACAACATCCCGTCTGGCCCAAAACGCAGTCCCCGCGGGTTATTCAGACCGTCGGCAAATACAGATACCGTCGCCACCAGGTTTTCCGGTTTGCAATCGCAGGGATAATCATCCTTGCGGCAGGAAGTAAAAAGAACGAGGGCAAGGCCTGGCAGGAGCCAGCAGGACGAAACTCTTTTTTTCATAATCAAAAGTTTACTGGTGAAGTGAAAATTTCACAGGGAATGAAATACTGGCCGTAACAGGAAAGCCCAGGCGCTGATCAGGAGAGGTAAGCGGTAAAAGGTCAAAGCAGGACGATGGTAAGCAACCCGGCTACCGTAATAATAGAAGGTTAGGACATTATAGGAAACGGCCTAATTGTGCAATGCCACGCTTAAAGATATTGGGGTTGATACTATTTAAAAATACCACAAAGTGGTAGCTGCAGCGAGAACCGGCCTCAAACCTTTAAAACCGCTGTGGCCGCACGCTGTGGACAACGCTCCAGCATTGCTGGCCTGTCCGTACAAAAAATAGCAGGAAACTAGCCGCGGCTGGCACAATGTATGAGGTAAGGGTAGCAATTAAAAAACAGCCCATTGTTTGCTATCAACAGAAAGAAAATTATCGCCGGTTGCCTGGTAGCCTGCTGCTGCTGGACCGGCTCCGCGTCGGCGCAGTTCAGCGACAGTGTTCATCACAACGCCGGTTTCTCCGCAACAGCCATCATGAACCAGACCGCCGGGGGCAATTCCTTTGTCCTTAATAACAACCTCAAATTCAACATCAGTAAAAAGAATAAATATTTTAACAGCAGTGCAGGATGGGTGTATGGCAGGCAGAATGGCCAGCTTACCAATAATGACGTGAATGCAGTGATGGACTTTGAGCTATTTACCAGGCCAAAGAGGCTGTATTACTGGAGTCTGGCGGCATACGATAAAAGTTATTCCCTCCGGATCAACGATCGGTTCCAGGGCGGTGCAGGCGCAGGATACAAAATCGTGAACACAAAGACCGCAGAGATAGGCATCAGCGATGGTATCCTGTATGAGTTCAGCAATGTCCGGGACACGGCGGCGAAGAACGACAACTATGAAACCTTCAGGAATTCTCTCCGTGTTAAATTTCATTTTCTCTTTAA
>JBBROE010000031.1:0-36988 GCA_038229695.1 Chitinophagales bacterium
AGTTCTCCCGACAGTTCGTGACCCAGGATACGGGGGTAGCTGAAATAAGGCTGTGTGCCTTCAAAGGCATGAATATCCGTGCCGCAAATACCAATGCGCCTGATCTTGATAAGTGCCTGGTCCTTCCCGGGCACGGGCACCGGTACATCGTCATAGGCCATTGTGCCAGGCTCGCGGCAGAAAAGTACATTCATGGTCAGCGTAATTTAGGCTATTCCTGCCCGGAACTGCATGCTGCTTATCCTTTTTTCATCAGCTGCAAGGCTTCCTCATCCCGGTACTGCGTTATCAATGCTTTCAGCTGCTGCTTCAGGTGCTGCACCAGCTGATCGCCGGCATGCGCAGGATAAATATTATGCATCTCCTTTGGGTCCTTTTGCAGATCGTACAACTCCCAGGAATCTGCCGGGCCGTAGAACCGGACCAGCTTATACTTTTCTGTACGCATGCCAAAATGGGGCGACACGTGGTGGGGTTGCGGGTATTCATAGTAGTGATAATACACGCCAGAGCGCCACGCATTGCCTTTGATGGTATGCCGCAGCACGGGCAGGAATGATTTACCCTGGATGGAGGTGGGGATGGGAACACCAGCGGCATCTAGCATGGTCGGTGCAAAATCTATATTTACAATCATTTCATCCACCACCGTTCCGGGCTTAATTACATCCGGATAACGCATGACCATGGGGGTGCGGAGTGATTCTTCGTATATGAATCGTTTGTCGAACCAGCCGTGTTCTCCCAAATAAAACCCCTGGTCGGAAGCATACATGACGATGGTATTTTTGCTGAGGTGATGCTGGTCGAGGTAGTCGAGTATCCGGCCAATATTACGGTCGAGCGACTTCGCGGTGGCCAGGTAGTCTCTCATATAACGCTGGTACTTCCACTCTACCAGTTGCCTGCCAGTGTAGTGATGGGCAGCAAAATCAGCGCTTACTTTATTTTCATAATAATCGTAAAACACTTTTTTCTGCGCCGGTGTGAAGCGGCGGTAGGCCGGGCTCTTCAGATAGTCCGCGTGAATTTTCAGATCGCTTTCAAGGACCATTGTTTTATCCACCGTCATATCCTGGTTACGGGCGGCTTCTCTTCCGTCATAGTTATCATAAAAATTCGACGGAAGGGGAAAGGTCTTGTTGTCGAATGCGCCGAGGTCGGGTAAATCGGGAAGCCACTCACGATGGGTGGCCTTTTCGCCGACAACCAGGCAGAAGGGTTTAGCCGTATCCCGGCTGTTCAACCAGTCTTCGGCAAAGCCGGTGATCAGGTTGGTCACATACCCCTCCGTAACCGTGGTATCATTGTGCATATTGATAAAAGCGGGATTATAATACTGCCCCTGGTCCGGCAGCACTTTCCAGAAATTAAATCCCTCCGGAAGTGTCTGCAGGTGCCACTTGCCGATCCACGCGGTCTGGTAGTCGTGGGACTGCAGGATTCGCGGAAACAGATCCTGCTGTACATTGAAAGGATTTGAAATGTTGTTTATTTTAAGCCCGTTGATATGGCTGTATTTGCCGGTGAGCAGTGTAGCGCGGCTTGGCGCGCAAAGAGAATTAGTCACAAATACATTTTTGAACAAGGCGCCTTCTTTGGCGATACGATCGATGTTTGGGGTTTTCATCAATGTACTGCCATAGGCGCCTATTGACTGGTACGCATGATCGTCCGAAAATATGATCAGGATATTGGGCCGTTTCGAAGCCTGGGAATACCCGCTTCGCGGCAGGCACAGCAGCGAGGCACCAATTAAGAGGACATAAAGCAGGCTTCCCGGCAGGGCAATCTTCCAGTACATAGGCAATCATTGTAACAATAAATGTAAGTAATAGCCCGAACTTTTACATCAACGCAAAAAAACGGTATTCCCATTTTTATTCGCAAGTCTAAAAGAACCACGCGATGCTCGATGGGAAAGTTCATCCGGATTTGGGAACAACTGCACTGGCCGGTATAACTAATGTAGTGATTCACAGGTATTTTTTTGCACGGCATGGAATTGGTTTCAGTCGGCCATCATGGATAGCAAAAAAACAGGCAGGCAGATTGATGCCTGGTCGATGGAAAGAAGGTCGGTAGCAAACGAACTGCAGAACGAGGTAACGCAAACCCTCGCGGCAGCATTGCTCCTGATTCAGCATACGCGCAAGGAAAATCCCGAGTTGCAGGCCGGACCATTTCTGCAGGCTGAAGAAAGTCTGAAAAAAGCCATCGACAGTATCCGATCGATTCATTACATGCTGTCGGCCGATTAAATAGGTTGCGTGGCAAGAGATCCGGCAACTGAACTTAATCAAACATTAATTGCGTGCCCGGCAAGGGCCCGTTTAATAAATTTAACTTGTAGGAAGGAAAAATAAGCATTGAAAAATACCAGCTAATGGTGGACGTACTGATTGCAGATGAAGATATAAATACCTGGTTCCCGCTGAACGCGGTGCTCCGGAAACACCTTATCAAGGCAACGGTCGTATGTAACCTTGCGGAGGCAAAGCAGTTGCTGGAAAAAAAACCGCCGGCATGGTTGTTTGTGGACAAAACTTTTCAGAATAGCCAATTTCCGGAGCTGACCCGGTTTGTGCGAGCTCGGTATCCCCAGGTAAAAATTGTGACGATCGTACACCAGTCTGTCTTCCCGGCATCTCAAGCCGGCGAACTGATGATCAGCAAGCCGCTCAGCCCGGAGAACATGGAAGCGATCATCGGGATGCTACTGTAACGCGATCATTAAAGTATTTCATTAAATTCAAGGCGCTCACCGTCGGGGCCGGTGATGTTGAAGTAACGGCAACCTTTATCCCAGAAGGGCAGGAACACCGGTGCCGGTTCAATAACCCTGTAGCCCGCTTTTTTTATTTCCAGGTATACGGTATCAATATCCCTGACATCAAAGGCGATGTGATCGATATGACCGTCATGCCGATCTTTGATGCCCGCCATATAAGCTGTAGGCAGCTGGTACAATTCCAGCAGGATATCGTTCAGCCGCATCATAACACACAACCCCTGGTCAGCATCCATGTCAAATTTTTTCTCCATGACTGAACTGAAGCCGAGGCTTTCGTAAAAGCTGCGTGAAGCGTTCATGTCAGAGACGGGGATGCCGGTATGCTGCAAATGATTGATCGTGACAGATGGCTTGTGTAGCATTTTGTTTAGATTAAATATTTAACCGGGCGTAAACACCTGCTGCAGCAACGCAAAAAGTTCGGGGTGTTTCTCTGCCATTAACTGGGGTTGTTTAAAAAAATATTCGGCAGTAACGGCTAAAAATTCTGCGTCGTTGGTAGTAGCGTAAGGATTGATATCGGACTTGCCGGATTTCATCTTACCTATTTCCTGGTGCATCCGTTTCATCCAGGGAATGGCATATTGATGCTGCAACAACACTTCCGGCAGGCCATCGGTATCGCCGTCGGATTTGTCCACCAGGTGTACAAATTCGTGGATACCGGTATTCGATTTGCCGGTGGCATTAAGAAAGCCGTTTCTTAAGTCCTGCCTCGATAAAATCATCACATTCTGCATGGGGCCGTTGCCCACCATGCCCAACGTATTCCGACCTTTTCCCTGCAGGTGAAAATCGCCGTCGAATGAACCCGGGTAAATAAGTACTTCGTGGATATTAGTATATGACCAGTTTTTAAAAGCAAAAATGGGGATGATGGCAGAGGCCGCCACCAGCACAGCATCCATATCGTCGATCGCTGTATTGACGCCGGTGACGCGCACCTGTTGAAGAAATAAACGGAGGGAAGCTTCGAACCTCTTTTTCTCGGCTGCATTCAATTCCTGGTAAAAAACAACGTGCTGTAACAGTAACTTCTGCTCCACCTCCAAGCCGGGCTGGGTAAATGGAGTCTTTTTCCGGAATAGCATAAATACAATCCAGCCAATAACGAGGAACGCGCAGAGATAAATAATTATGACCATACATGAACAGATGCTGGTGACAGATTCGCCAGGCCGGTACGTATCCGGCTGCCCGCAAGGTAAGTAAAGCCGGTACCGGTTCGATTATTTCTTCAAGACCGTTTCAACAATTTTCCTGGCTGCGTCCGCGGCTTTTTTCACCTGTTCATCACCCAGGAAGCTTTCGGCATATATCTTATAAATCGCTTCCGTTCCCGATGGCCGTATCGCACACCAGGTCTTTTCAGTGACCAGCTTTATCCCCCCCAGCAAAGCGTCGTTTCCCGGTGCGTGAGTGAGGACATGCGTAATTTTTTCTCCTGCCAGTTCCTTGTTATTTACCTGGTCGGCAGACAGTTTTTTAAGTTGCTCCTGCTGCTCCGGGGTTGCCTTCACTTCAATACGGCTGTAGGCTGGTTCACCCAGTTCTTTTGCAAGTTCTTTATATCGTTGAGCGGGATCGTTTCCTGTTTTCGCCAGTATCTCTGCGGAAAGCAAAGCCGGCACCAGCCCGTCTTTATCCGTGGTCCATACCGTTCCGTTCGACCTTGAAAAAGAAGCGCCGGCACTTTCTTCGCCGCCAAAACAAAGCGCCCCGCTGAGCAGGCCGTCAGCAAACCATTTAAAGCCCACCGGCACATCAAACAGCTTCCTGTTGTGTTTTGAGGCGATACGATCGATGAGTGCCGTAGTGACAACGGTTTTACCAACCGCCGATGCACCCGGCCACTGCGGGCGATGCTGAAGCAGGTAATCAATGGCCACCGATAAATAATGATTCGGATTTAACAATCCCGCCATTTTTGATACGATGCCATGCCGGTCGTGATCCGTATCGCAGGCAAATGAAATATCAAACTTATCTTTCATGGCTATCAATCGCTGCATCGCGTAGGGAGATGACGGGTCCATACGGATTTGACCGTCCCAGTCGACGGTCATAAACCCAAAGGTGGGATCAACAACCGTGTTGACGACTGCTAAATCGATTTTATACTTGTCGGCGATCGGCTCCCAGTAATGAATACCTGCACCACCCAGGGGATCAACGCCGATCTTTAAACCCGAACGCCGGATGGCCACCAGGTCAACGATACTTCCCAGCTCATTTACATAGCTGTTCAGGTAATCGTACCGATGGGTGGTGGAGGCGGTAAGCGCCTTTGCAAAATCAATCCTTTTTACAGCCCTGAGTGCATGCTTCAGCAATTCATTGGCGCTTCTTTCGATGCAGTCGGTGACGTCTTTGCCGGCAGGGCCCCCGTGTGGCGGATTGTACTTGAAACCGCCATTATCCGGCGGATTATGTGAAGGCGTAATGACGATACCATCGCCCAGCCCGGTGGTACGGCCCTTATTGTATTTTAAAATGGCGTAAGACACAGCCGGTGTGGGGGTATATTCGTCATGCCGGGCTATCATTACTTCAACCTGGTTTGCGGCCAGTACTTCCATGGCGGTGGCGAAAGCCGGCGCAGACAACGCATGGGTATCGAAGCCCAGAAAAAGCGGTCCGTCCGTTTTTTGTTCCTTCCGATAAATACAAATCGCCTGGGTGATGGCCAGGATATGATTTTCATTGAAGGAGTTTTTGAACGAAGATCCCCGGTGACCGGAGGTGCCGAATGAAACGCGTTGGCTGTCCTCCGCTACGTCAGGTTTACCGGTGTAATAGGCAGTCACCAGTTTCGGGATGTCAACCAGTAGGTCACGACTTGCAGGCTTGCCGGCGAGGGGCGAGATTTCCATATTGTACTGGTTTAAACTGGATGCAATACAGTGCTGCGCTCCCTTTCTTCATTGTAGAGGCCAAGCAGGGCTGCGCGGTCACAAGAGACCCGGTGGTACAAAGCCAGCTGTGCTTTCACCGTATTGCTGTCCCTCCCCTGCCAACTATCCAGACCAGGCTGCTGGATTGCCCGGCCGAACGAAAAGGTCAGCGGCCAGGGCAGCCTGTCTTTAAAGTTGACATGCATGGCGTTCAGGTGGGCAGACGCCAGCGCCCCCGGTTGCCCGCCGGATAAAAAAGCGATTCCACCAACGGCTGCCGGCACCGATCGAAGCAGGCAGTTTATGGTAGCACCGGCTACTTCAGCAACGGTAGCGGGGTGATCGCATTGCAGTCCGGGAGTGACCATATTAGGTTTCAAAATCATACCCGCTGGTAAAATCCTGTGCCGGTACAACTGAATAAAAACGGCGCGCAATACGGCCTCTGTTACCGCAGCACACCGTTGCAGATCATGGCTGCCAGCCATCAGGATTTCAGGTTCTACGACTGGCACCATCCCGGCTTGCTGGCACAAGGCTGCATAACGCGCAAGGGTATGCGCATTTGCGTCAACACAGGCATCGGTGGGCAAATCGTTGCCAATCGTAAAGACGGCACGCCACTTGCAGAAACGGGCCCCTAATGCCACATATTCCTGCAGCCTTTCAGCGAGGCCATCCAGTCCGCTGGTTATTTTTTCGCCGGGAAACCCCGCCATCGGTTTTGCACCGGTATCCACTTTGATTCCCGGTATAATGCCTTCATCAGTAACCACGTTCACCATCGGTATGCCTGCCTTTGTAGCCTGCCGTATGGTTTCATCATACAGGATTACGCCACTGATACCTTCGTTGAGAAAAGGTGTTGTTACAATCAGTTCGCGCCAGTCGCGTCTCTTCTCCGCGGTCTCCGGGATACCTGCCGCTGCGAAACGCTTGTTGCAGGTACCGGTACTTTCATCGATAGCAAGCAATCCTTTTCCAGTCGCCATTAAGGCTTTTGTAGTAGCGATCAACAAATCGTTATTCATGGTTGAGGTACCCATTTCCAGTTGAGAATTTCCGGCATGTCTTTACCATGCTTGCTTATGTAGATTTTGTGTTCAATCAGCTTATCTTTCAGCTGCTGTTTCAGGTAGGCGCCTTTCCCGGCGAGTTGGGGTAAACGGTCGATCACATCAATTACCAGGTGAAAACGATCGATGTCATTTTGCACGCGCAGGTCGAAAGGCGTTGTGATGGTGCCTTCTTCTTTGTACCCGCGTACGTGCAGGTTACGATTACAACGGCGATACGTGAGGCGATGTACCAGCCACGGATAGCCATGAAAATTGAAAATAATGTGCTTATCCCGGGTGAAGATAGCATCGTAATCCTCGTCGGTTAGCCCATGCGGATGTTCCGATGCGGATTGCAATTTCATCAGGTCAACTACGTTCACCACCCTGATTTTAAGATCCGGCAACTGTTCGCGCAATATGGAAACCGCTGCCAGGGTTTCCAGGGTTGGCGTATCACCGCAGCAGGCCATGACAACATCAGGTTCTGAACCGGCATCGTTACTGGCCCACTGCCAGATACCGATTCCTTCCGTGCAATGCACGATAGCTGCTTCCATGGTAAGCCACTGAGGAAGCGCATGCTTGCCGGCTACCACCACGTTTACATAATGCCTGCTCCGCAAACAATGGTCGAAAATCGATAATAAGCAGTTGGCATCCGGTGGCAGGTAAACGCGTACAATGTCTGCCTTTTTATTAATGACATGGTCCAGAAAGCCGGGATCCTGGTGCGTAAATCCATTGTGATCCTGCTGCCATACATGCGAGGCCAGGAGGTAATTCAGGGAGGCAATTTTCCTGCGCCACGGCAGCTCTGCCGTTACTTTCAGCCATTTCGCATGCTGGCTGAACATCGAATCAACGATGCGGATAAACGCTTCATAGCTGTTGAAGAAGCCGTGCCGGCCTGTTAGTAAATAACCCTCCAGCCAGCCCTCGCACTGGTGTTCGCTAAGCATTGCGTCGAGCACCTCTCCCTCGGGCGCCAGGAATTCATCGTTTACTTCCTCCCTGGCTTCCCACTGCCGGTTCGTGACTTCAAAAACGGCGCCCAGTAAGTTTGACAGCGTTTCATCCGGACCAAAAACGCGGAAGTTGTGCTGTTGCCGGTTAAGTTTAGCCACGTCCCTGATGAATTTACCGAGCACCATCGTATCCTGACCGGTCACTGCCCCGGGTGAAGGAACATGCACAGCATGGATCCGGAAGTCGGGCATATGCAGGTCGTGCAATAGCAGGCCGCCATTGGTATGCGGGTTGGCACCCATTCTTCGATCGCCCACCGGGGCCAGTTCAGCCAGCTCGGGCATTAGCCTTCCCTGGTTGTCAAACAATTCTTCCGGGTGGTAACTTTTCATCCAGCTCTCGAGTTGAGCAACGTGTTCGGGGTGATCTGCATCAACCAGCAGCGGTACCTGGTGAGAACGGAAGGTGCCTTCAATGGGTAATCCATCTACTACTTTGGGTCCTGTCCAGCCCTTTGGCGACCGGAGAATGATCATCGGCCAGCGCGGCCGGATAGTATCATTGTTATCATGTGCATTTCTTTTGATCCGAAGGATGTCTTCAATAACCTTTTCCAGTGTTGCCGCCATCAACTGGTGCATGGTTTCCGGATCGTCTCCCTCCACAAAATAAGGTGTCCAGCCGCAACCCCTGTAGAACTGCTCCAGTTCTTCATGTTCGATACGCGCCAGTACGGTGGGATTGCTGATTTTGTACCCGTTCAAATGTAAAATCGGTAGCACCGCCCCGTCAGTAATAGGGTTCAGGAATTTATTCGACTGCCATGCCGTGGCGAGCGGTCCGGTTTCTGCTTCCCCATCACCCACGATACATGCTACCACCAGCCCGGGATTATCGAATGCCGCACCGAACGCATGACTGAGTGAATAACCCAGTTCACCGCCCTCATGAATCGAACCCGGCGTTGTGGGTGCGACGTGACTGGAAATACCACCGGGAAAAGAAAACTGTTTGAATAATTTTTTCAACCCGGCCTCATCCTGTGCAACATCGGGATACACTTCGCTCCAGGTCCCTTCCAGGTAAACGTTACCCACCACTGCAGGTCCGCCATGACCAGGACCGGCCACATAAAACATGTCGAGATCGTATTTTTTTATAACCCGGTTGAGGTGGACGTAAATAAAGTTTTGACCCGGGGTCGTACCCCAATGACCCACCACCAACGGTTTTACATGGGCCAGCGTCAACGGTTCTTTTAACAAGGGGTTGTCGTAGAGGTATATCTGACCGACAGAAAGATAATTGGCCGCGCGCCAATAAGCATGTATACTATGCAGTAAGTCGGGCGATAGCACCCGCACCATATTATCGAGACGTGCTGTTTCCATCTTAATATATTTAAATGTCAAAAAAGGATTCAAATTTCAACGTTACCCGGGGAGCAAATAAATCGGGCATTCACGATATAAGCCACGACCCGCGCCGGCATCTCCCTGCTCTACGATGTCAACTTAGGTTTCCAATATCACAACGAGGCAATAACCTGCTGCAACCTGGACCTGATTTCATTGGCTATGCCACCGAATTCGATGTTTTCAATGGCTACTGTAGCTTTTATATCCATTTCCGTAAGTATACCAAAACTCTCCTCTTTAAGGATATGCGTTACTTTCTCAATAGCACTTTCGAAACTGCCGTCGATTGTTTACTAAAATAATAGTTCATGCTAAAAACATTACATGCGCCAACAGTACCTACCGGTATTCATTTTCCTTTCCGGGACCAGCCAACCCAAGCCACTATGGCTATAACAACAACGACCATAAAGAACCACCAACCCATGTGCATTCCCCAAAAATAACCGCCTCCATTATTGTGCATCATAACTTATACTTTTAAGGGTGGAAATGTTATCTACCCCTTATGACAACTGGATTCCTTCCATTTTCAGGCTATTCATCCTCCTATTACAATCCTATTGTGCAGGATTCCCATCAATTTACCGTTCCGCATCCTCGTTGTAATCATTGCCGAGATCAAACTTGTCTCGTCTTGAACTCATTCCACCACCGCAGACCAGAGTGGTTGCATCATGCACCTTTTTGGCCATTTCATTGGGATCGAACATCGTCAACTCCCTATGATCCTGCCCCCTTTACATGCCATATTCATCACGCATCCTGGCTGTAGCCATTTTTTCCGACATACGACTAACACTGGCTATCGCCCGGATAATGCTACTACCCGTCTCCTTGTTTGAGAGATTTGTTACCTGAGCAGATGAGGAACCGACACGGATGCCAACGGGGTTGACAACGCAGCCGCCAAAGAGAATATCAGTCTTATTTTCTGATCCCTATTTTAAGAAATGAATAAACCACCAGTAAGGCAAAAGGTACGACATCCAATCCCGGCCTTATTACACGATTACTGATACTGGCTATATAATTCACGCATTTAATCTACTTCATATTTATTTTTTGCTGCTGCCTGCCTCGTGTTTGCATAACCAAGGGAAGCCAAGCGCCCCCATAATTACTTCCATCTCCTCTGTGCGATCGAATAGCCGCGCCCTATAAGGGATAACCAGGCCATCCTCCTGTACCATACCTACTATTTCGAGGAGGTCTTTTTTAAAGCTTCAAAGCCAGCCACCACATCAAACAGTTCTTCATCAATGGAACTCTGCCGAAGACGATGATATTCCTTACTCAAATCCTCCAGGAGGTCGCCGATATTCTTCTCTGCCCGTTGCATAGCATCAAGCCGGCTGGCGTTTTCGCTGGACAATGACTCCGCACAGGCTTTGAACAACGAGACAAAAAGATACCCACTGATCAATGCCGACAATGTTGCACTTGCCGCGCCAGCAATCTGCGGAGGTAGTTTTGTGGGCCATTGAAGCGCTTCCAAGTCGTCTTTCCATTTTTCATCCAATGGCAAAAAGCGTGTCATGACATGCCGGTAGCCTGCACCCGGCTTGGGCTGATTGTGGAAAATATAAAACTCGCTGTTGGTTTGTATCTCCTGTTGTTCTCCGGCTTTAATGAGTATACGTTGAACGAGCGGGGTAATTTCCCCTACTGCATTCGGAACAGCATAATACATTGTCGGTTTCAGACCCGTATCAGACAACAACAACCGAACCCGTTCACCAATTACCCAGACTTCCTTTTTACCCGTCAATGCCTGGAGGGAGGACCTGACAAAATCAGCCATTGAATCATTGAACCGGCCTACCAATCCCTGGTCTGAACCAAAAACGATTGCGCAAATGAATTTTTCGTTGCTTCCTTTATGAATGGCAACTGCCTTTTTCGGATTTTTTATGGCGACAATTTTCTCCGCCCTGAAATAAGCTATGATGCCAAGGGCTACGGTGTGATAATAATCATCCAACGAATTAACGGCGGTTTCATACTGCACAATGTTGGAAGATGCCATGGCCTTCATCGCACTCACAACAGATTTTAAATCTTTAGCCCCTTCTCTTTTATTCCGTATGTTTTCCAGTGTATCCATCATTAGTTATTTTGATCAGGCACCGGCTTATCCTGGAAAGGCGCCAGGATCTTAGCTGTGATGGTGAGAATACGCGCTTTATCAGGCTCTTTGAGCAGGTCACGGGAAATTAATATATTAAGGAGTTCCGCAGGGAATTCATTGCTGTTCTGACTCAATGCGTTTTCAGCGTCGATAACTTTTGCGATGGGAATGGCTTCAAATTGGCCACCCGTCAGCGCCAGCAACACCACTAACTGCTCTGCCACCGACAAATGCTGCAGTGCTGGTTGCTTCAGGCATTCCCTTATACGCTTTCCGTGCTCAATTATTTTTCTTGTATTTTCATCCATCCTGGTTCCAAAACGTGCAAAGCTTTCCAATTCTTCAAACTGAGAATACTCGAGTTTAACACTTGCAATGGATCGGTAAGATGGTAACTGGGCTGCACCTCCAACTCTTGAAACCGACTTGCCAACATCAACAGCGGGCAGTATCCCCAATTCAAATAATTGAGGCGAGAGGTATATTTGCCCGTCTGTAATAGAGATCAGGTTAGTTGGAATATAAGCCGAAATATTTTGTGATTCGGTTTCGATGATAGGCAAGGCCGTAAGCGAACCACCTTTACGTGCATCACTTAAATGAGTCGACCTTTCCAGCAACCGCGAATGAATGTAAAAAATATCGCCCGGAAAAGCTTCGCGTCCCGGCGGTCTCCTTAGCAATAACGACAATTCCCGATACGAACGGGCATGGTGGGTCAGGTCATCATACACTATCAGTACATCCCGACCCTGCTCCATAAAATATTCGGCGATACTGGTGGCAGCGTAAGGAGCTATATAATTCAAACCGGGCGAATCATTGCCCTCGGCGACCATCACGACAGAATATTCCATGGCGCCCTTTTCTCTGAGGTTCGCAATTACTTTTGCTACCGCAGATGCCCGCTGGCCAATGGCACAATAAATACAAATCACATCCTTGTCCTTCTGATTCAGGATGGCATCAATCGCGATGGCGGTCTTACCTGTTTGCCGGTCGCCCAAAATCAGTTCCCGTTGACCGCGCCCAATGGGGATCAATCCATCAATCACCTTTATCCCCGTTTGTAACGGCACATTTACAGGCGAACGATCCATGATAGCAGCAGCCGGCCGCTCAATAGGCAACCGTTTCACGTATGCTATCGGCCCTTTCTCATCAATTGGCTCCCCTAAGGCATTGACCACCCTTCCAATCAGCGCGTCGCCAACAGGTACATCAATTACACGAC
Source organism: Chitinophagales bacterium (assembly GCA_038229695.1). Classification (GTDB taxonomy): domain Bacteria; phylum Bacteroidota; class Bacteroidia; order Chitinophagales; family Chitinophagaceae; genus JACMLD01. The sequence goes on from JBBROE010000031.1 coordinate 12,499, forward strand.
CTGTTCTTTCCACTTCATCCCCTGCATTCAGTAGGGTATCCTCACCCAGCAGTATGGCACCTATTTCATTTTTGTCGATATTATAAGCAATCCCTAACAAGCCTCCCGGAAAAGTGAGCAGCTCCTCAAAACCTGCTCCGGGCAGCCCGGAAATTTGAACGATACCGGTTGCCACACTCACAACGGAACCAATTTCACGCGGCTTAAGCGCCAGCGCAAAGGAGGCGGAGGCCTTTTCAACCTGTTCGAATACCTGGTCTATCATATCAGCTGGTTCCATCTGCTGCGATTGTGTTTTTTTCAGTTTCCGCTTTCCTTCCGGCAGCAACTTTTTTGTCAGCAATGGTTTTCCCTTTGTGATCTCCATTGTCATTACCCATAATGTCAATACTCCTTTCCAGCTCATTAAGGTATGCTGCAAAGCTCCACGCCAGCTTATACCCGTTGCTGGTAAGTTCAATACCACTGATTAAGCCGGAAGCAGTTTTAAATTGAAGGTTGGCCTTACTGCCCAGCAATTGATCTACGACTTTACTGATATCATGTTGCTTTTTTACCGGAAGTTCAAAAGCGCTTCTTACCAAAACGACGTTTGTATTTGAAGCAAAGGCATCGGTAAATTTCTTCTGTCCATCCTCGTCCAATTCAACAAGCCGCTTTATAAAAATATTAGCTGATTGTTCTTCCAGGCTTTCCGAAGCAATTTCCTTCAGCGCCATCCTTGTAATACCAAATACCTGTTTTTGTATTTTTTGGGCAACGATTACATTGTCTGCCTGCTGTCTGTCCTTTGAGGCGGCAGCCAATTTAGCGCTCAGTTGGATGGCCTCGGTTTTCGCATCATCGAGCAATTTTTGCCTTTGGGTATTGGCATCTGCTACGGCATCATCTAACAACTTCACTTTTTTCGCTTCAAAACCAGCATTCTTTTTTGAAAAGTCTTCCTGCTCCTTTTTAGCTTCAGCCTTCAAATGATTGGCATCTTTAATCTGGGCCGCAATCTTCTTTTCACGATCATCAACCGCTTTTAAGATCGGCTTGTAGAGAAACCGTTTCAGCAACCAGACCAAAACCAGGAAATTGATAACCTGGGCTATAACAGTGAACCAATTGATTTGCATGCTACGTATTTATTTGGCGATGACATGGTTCCAAAATGGATTGGCGAAAATTAAAATCATCGATACCACAAAACAATATATAGCCGTTGATTCTATCATGGCCAGCGACACGTATAAAGTCCTGGTGATGATAGGTGCCGCATCGGGTTGCTGTGCAATTGAACTGAGCGCGGTTGCAGCCGCTTTTCCTTCACTGAGTGCCGGCAACATGCACCCGATACCCGTTGTAAGTCCCGCAGTAATGATTGAGACCATGGCTATACTGGTTATACTATCCATTATTATCACTTTTTAGTTTGTTTGATGTGGGATTTGCAGCAGCCGGCTCCGGTGTTTTATGCACAGCAGCAGCGATATACACGGTGGCAAGTATTCCAAAAATATACGCCTGCACCATGCCGGTGAGTAAACCCAGCACCTTCATCACAACAGGAAAGATAAAAGGTGAGATGCTGAGGAGGATGGCGACAATCATGCCGCCACTCATTATATTCCCAAATAACCTTACTGCCAGTGCTAAAGTTCTTGACAATTCACTGATGATATTGAAGGGCAACATAACAACCGTGGGCTGGATATAGGTTTTAAGATAACCGCCGATGCCACTTTTGCTGATACCGAAAAAAGGAACCGCAAAGAAAACCGATATGGCAAGGGCTGCAGTAGTAGAAAGAGACCCGGTCGGTGGCTCGTAAAATGGAAGCATGATCGCAATATTGCTAACGGCAATAAACAGGAACAGCGTACCGATAAATCCGATATATTGTTTCGGCTGGTCTAATCCAATGCCTTTAATCTCGTTGCTCATTGTTGTTACCAGCATCTCAAGAATGCTCTGCCACCAAGATATTTTAATACCGGTTTTCAGTTTCCGGGTAACTAAAATGGAGCCCATCACCAAAATGAGCATGATAGCCCAGGTAGTTACAATAGTAAGATTGATGGTCACAAAACCATGTTGCCAGAATATAGTCTGATCCGGGCTAAGCTTCATACCTATCCCCCCTTCTTAACACAAGATGTTTTCGCTCAACCCCTTTAGTAAAATGAATGACAAGGAAACGCGACAAAATAAAACCCGCCACACAAACAAGCAATCTCTTCCAGTTTCCGGCTGAGATATAATAAAAACCTGTTAATGTAATACCCATTCTGAAAATAAAACTTACCACTATCCATACCCCGGGCGTCCTGGCGCTTATGACTTTTTTTACGGTAAACCATAAGCCTCCAAAAAAAAGCATCCCCAACGCCAAACCGGCTGCCAGTGACAACATCATAAATATGGCTTCATTCATCTTTATCATTTTTATGTTGATGCATCTCTTTGTCTTCTTTTGCTACCCAAAACCAGGCAATAACGCATCCGGCGATTAATCCAACCATCAGCAATGTCAATGTCCAGGAAAATGATTCAGGGTGGCTTTTATCCAGCCATAGACCCAATGCCACCCCCAGCAAGGTGGGCACTGTCACTGACCAACCTATCATACCAAACATACCCAACCCCGTCCAGACCGTTCCGCTGCTAACCCCACGGGCCCTAACTTTCCGTTTTTCCTTCCGGGTTATTTGCGCACTGAATTCATTTTCTTCTTTATCACCCGGGCTGTTCATGTTTAGGAAGTTCGAAATTTATCAAATGCATATATGAAACCGCCCTCCAGTTTTGCCATTACCGAACAAACCTTTATTTTATTTTCATCCTGCTGACTAAAATCCTTTTTTACCAAATCCCCCAACTTTCCCAAATCAACACCGCCAACGGCATTCCTTACAGAAACCAACACCTCGCTACCCGCTTTTATCATTACCCCTTCCTCCACCGCTATGTACCTGGGCCCTTCATCCTTAATTTCATAAGTAAAGATTCCAGGAACAAGCGCTGCCACACAATCCAGCCTTTGGGGCAACATGCCATAAGAACCTTCACTTGTTTCTATATTGATACTGCTTACGTCCTGCACCTGCATAAAAATCCGGAATGGAAGCAGTATTTTAAGGCTCATCAATGTCTGATCCATAGCTTCTATTATTACGTACCTGCCATTTCCTTTTTACCAGTTGATTTGACGGCGGGTTTTGTCTGATCACCGTTTTTACTTTCTTTTACCGTATCCTGTGTTTTAGGTTGACCAGCCCCTGCTTTTGCCTTTTCCACTGCTTCCTCTACTTTTCCTATCATATAAAAGGCGCTTTCCGGTAAGTCTTTAAATTCGTCTGAAAGAATGCGCCGGCAACCCTCCTGCGCATCTTTTAAACTCACTTCTTTTCCTTTCAGGCCGCTGAATTTTTCAGTGGCGAAGAAAGGCTGTGTTAGAAATCTTTCGATCCGCCTGGCCCTGTTTACAATATTCCTGTCATCGACGGACAACTGCTCCATACCCAGCATCGCAATTATATCTTTAAGGTCTTCATACTTGGCCAGGGTATGCCTTATCTCCTGGGCCAGCTTATAATGATCTTCGCCAATAATGCCGGGTGTAGCCATTTTTGAATTGGACTGCAGCATATCAATGGATGGATATAAGCCTTCGCTTGCTTTCTTCCTTGACAGCACGATGGAGGCGGATAAATGCGAAAATGTATGAACTGCTGCCGGATCAGTCAGATCATCAGCAGGCACGTATACCGCTTGTATAGAGGTAATCGCACCGGCACGGGTATTAGCAATACGTTCTTCCAGTTTCGACAGTTCTGTACCCATGGTTGGCTGGTACCCTAAACGGGAAGGCATCTGCCCCATTAGGCCGCTGACTTCCATTCCCGCCTGGATAAACCGAAAAATATTGTCAATTAATAATAGCACATCCCGGTGCTCATCGTCCCTGAAATATTCTGCCATGGTTAATGCGGCATGGCCCACCCGGAAGCGGGCGCCGGGTGTCTCATTCATCTGGCCAAAAACCATAACCATATTTTTGAGCAGGTCCGCCGCCTTCATTTCATTGTACAACTCGTTTCCTTCCCGGCAACGCTCGCCGATACCGCAAAACATGCTGATGCCCTTGTTGTGCCCGACCATATTGTGGATCATTTCTGTGAGCAAAACGGTCTTACCCACACCTGCTCCCCCAAACAAACCGGCCTTACCACCCCGTTCCAGCGGAACCAGTACATCAATTGCTTTAATACCGGTCTCGAAAATCTCTGATTTTACGGACCTGTCAGATAATGGCGGAGGGAGCTGATGCACATTGCGTCGTTCGCCATTTGGCAAGGGCGGCAAATGATCGATGGTGTTTCCGAAAACATCAAACATCCTGCCGATGATATCTTTACCTACTGGCACGGTAAGTTCTTCGCCCCTTGCCTCCACAGCCATACCACGGGCAAAGCCCTGCGTTGCACGTAAAGAAATTGCGCGAACGGTATTGTCGTCCAACTGGGTTAACACCTCAACTGCTATTTCTTTATTGGCACCAGTATGGAGCAGGCTGTACACAGCCGGTAAAAGATGGTCGAACCATACATCTACCACGGTACCCCTTACAGAGACTATCTTTCCCGTGTTTACCGGCTTAGTGCTTCCTTTTGATGTTTGAGCTGTTGTCATTCGGCTTCCCCTAACGGCCAGTTCATTTATCCGGTCGCCAATATTTTCTTCAGTAAATTTCGACCGAGACTAACGCCAGGATATGACCCTTGTCATTCACCGCCGTGTCCCTGATCATGTTCTTAAAATACACCTTCCATTACGCCAGCTATTCATTGCAATAGCCTCTCCGGATTCCACGGAATTAAATTCGGAATTGAAACCCGCCTGCCTGTCAAAAAATAGCAGCCACACATAATAACGCCCTGGTATTCTTTTAAACCCACCGTCGGTTGACCTTGTATGAGACCCGTATCATAACAAGAAATGATGGTCCCGGTATTTTGCTAACCCACTGGAACCTCTAATGGCCCCTGACGAACGGGGCCTGACTGGGCCAACCGCACTCCGTTCTGCAGCATCAATCTGCGAAACGAATAACCTCATAAGCGGTTTTGTTAACGGGCCAGCAGGCGGAGTTTCACAAAGCAACCTTAAGAAGCGTGAGTGGTTGATGGATTCAATTTTGTCTCATCAAAAACAGCACATTCCCTGATAAAATCCGAGGTGACGCCGGCCAAAACTTTAAAATTTGCCCAGTCGATACGTTTAATATGCCTCACCGGCAACATTATCTTCTTCCCGCCAATCCAATTATGCGTATCGATAATCACCTCTGTAATAGTCCATGACTGGTCGTCAATAATAAAGTCATTTACATGGCCAATATCGCCGTCAGTAGCATGAATGTGATAATCTGTAACCCTTTCTGTACTGCGCAAATGCGGATCCAAATCCACGTCAACAGTTCTACCCGGAATTTGCAGGGTATCCGTTTCATCCGGTAGATGAGCCACGTTTAACAGGCCGGCTGCACCACCGGCGTAAAAACCACCACCGCCATAACGCTCCCAGGCATAATGCTGGAACAACGTTGCTTCCATCCTGTGAGAGACCGGCTTATCCGTATCGATTTCCGGGCTACTCCTGATCTGATCTTTGCTAAGATTTACCGGAAATACTTTGCTCACCGAATCGGCGGCCAGCAAGGACTGTGGTGAAAGAAGAACTTTCCGTCCCGTCAGCCAATTCCCGGTTTCAACGATCAGGTACCGCACTGCCCAGGTTCGATCGTCGAAATAAAATTCTTTTACTTCACCCACATCGCCATCGGTGGCGCGGATTTGATAGCCGGAAAAACTTTTCGTTGTATGACGCATGGTAGATATTTTATGGATGATCAAAGAATTCTTTTCCTGAACCTATCTGTTCGGTAATAGCCGTCTTACCAGCTATCGCTATCCTAAAGTTGCCCGGTTTGTCCCTGCTACAGTTTAAATTGGTTTAGTCCATCGTAGCTACCGTGGCCCCGTTTGCTTTGGCAGTCTTCTCCGCACCGATACCCATAGTCAATGCTGTTAAACCAGCCATGCTGCCAAGACCCATGGTCTCAACAGCTGAACTCGGCACGATTACGATGGTAGAGTTCTCTTTCAAACCTTCGTACAGCATATTCATCGCACGCAGGTGTAACGCAACCGGATTGTTGGCATAAGTAAGCGCCGCTTCCCCAAATTTTTCGGCTACCTGCCTTTCAGAATCGCCCAGTATTACCCTCGCCTGTCGTTCCCGCTCAGCCTGGGCCTGCATGGACATGGCATTTTCCAGGGCAGGAGGAATGAGTACATCTTTTACTTCCACCGAATTCACATGCACGCCCCACGGCTCTGTACGCTCATCAATTATTTGCTGCAGTACATGGCTGATTTTGTCTCTGCCCTCCAGCATATCCGACAACATCGTCTTTCCGATTACATCGCGCAGCGCAGTTTGGGAAGCCCAGCTGATGGCGCTGATATAATCGGCCACCTCCAGGGCTGCCTTTTTGGGATCAAGCACCTTCCAAAACAAAACAGCATCCACGTCCACGGGAACGGTATCTTTTGTAAGAGTTTTCTCAGCTTTGAATGAAGTCGTGATTACACGGGTGTCAATCCAGTACGGAATGGTATCAATAACAGGGACGATTAAGAAAAGCCCGGGGCCACGCAGCGAATGAAAATGACCAAGGCGAAGCACCACCGCTTTATCCCAGGGGTTGGCAATATGAATAGCCGACGACGCAGCAAGCGCGGCAATGAGCGAGCCAATGCTGATAACTGTGGTCGCCAGGATATGCAGCGGGTCATAGACATAGCTCGCCCAAACAAAGCCGGCGCCGGCTATCATGATAAATATGACTGTGGAAAACAAACTTTTATTTTTCATACTATACCCCCAGGGCAGCCACAGGGCTGCCTGTTTTTACTGTGATGCGAAATCAATTCGGAGATTCTTCCGGAAAGTCCGGATCCATTCCATTTGCCGGCGCGAGAACCGGCTCGTGTTTTATATACCTGTGCCACATAAATTTTATGATACAAAACCTGGCCAGCGCGGTGATAAAAAGATAAGCAGTGAACGGAGCCGTAAACTGAGCAGGTGCTTATCAACAACAAGCACTAACATCGGTATAACCAGTGTGAAACCAAACCTGACGAGGGCTTCCTGAAAATTGATATTCTGCACCAGGTCACGGATCCGCAGGGTGTTTCGAAAGATACCCGGTGGTTCGCCCACAGGCAGAGGGGGAGTGGTAATTGGAACGAATTTTATGATACGCATAAAGTGACAATTAAATTACCCCTGGGATCAGATACCATGGCCAGGGAACGTAATAAAAGGACAAGCAGATACTAATTCAGGTCAAGGCACGTAATGCAGGTAAAATCCAAGTAATAAAAGGCGTAAACAATTAGCGATGCGAAGATGATCCGGTCGCCCTGAGTAGTAAGCAAATTTACGAACCGAACGATTGAGAATCATTACACCTTCTCCTTAAAGACTTATACAATTCCCATATCGCCAACGGGTGACGGTGAAGCGAAGCACCTATAGCAACCGGCAGTACATACAGGTGTGAATTATGTAAAGTATTTGATCAATGATAAAACAATACAATCCGGCAAATGACGCAACTTTGGGTTCGCAGTTGTTTATACGTCAGGTGAATCTGTGATAGAAAGAAATAAGCCCGTGTTAATTGCAGGGGCTTATTTATTGCCTGTCCAGGCCCCTTTAACAAGACCTGTAAATCGATTTTTGGAGTTACCGAACTCAAATGCCGGAAAAGACCCCGAGGCGAATTATTTACATGGTGGTAGGGTAATCCATCCCGACCAGTCATAATTGATAGGACAAACCATCGTATCCCTGTGATGAAGGCCCAGGCTATTTCCTGCCGGCGCGAGTATCAAATTTTATCGAAATAAGCTGAAGATTTAGACGAATTGAACCAGTACAAAAAAAGGTTACCCATTAGTCATGCATCAAAGGCAAAACATAAGCGCCGTAACCAAATTACGAAACTACTCCTCTTCTGCGGCTGGACCTTCTCTGCCTCCGCCTGTAGTTGTTGAAAACGAATGGGTACAGTTTGCGCCCGCACTCGCCCACGAGATACGCAACCCGTTGTCAAATATTAACCTGGCAGTAGATATGCTGCAGGCTATCATTGCAGAAGAAGAAGTAAAACTGTACTTAGACATTATTCTCCGCGCCTCCACCCGGGTGAATGAGCTGATAAATGATCTCCTGTTACACCACCAACACACGAAAGCGCAGCCGGAAATATGTTGTGTAAAGGAGCTGCTGAACGAGGTACCATTTATGAATGCGGACCGGCTGATGTTAAAAAACATTCGTGTTACCAAATCGTACGCGCCCGACAACTGCTCAATCCTGGCAGACAAACAAAAAATCAGGATAGCATTGACCAATATTATCATCAATGCCATCGAAGCCATGGAGGCTGAAAACGGGCAATTGAAGCTTTCTGTAAAACTGATAAATGCGAAATGTATCATAGAAATTGAAGACAATGGAACAGGTATGAGCATGAATAATTTACAACAGATATTCAAGCCATATTTTTCCAGGAAAGAAAGTGGTATGGGGCTCGGCCTGTCCACGACAATCGAAACACTTTCAGCAAACCGTGTAAAAGTTGCGGTTCAGTCGGAGGAAGGAATTGGGACGCGCTTTATTCTCTCCTTTAAGAGTGAAGACCAGCGCAAGCCCTTAGAGAACCCGGTTTTTATGATTCGGTAACAGTTGAGCCCGGCTTGGTGCATCCTGTCCGCAGGAAAGATCCAGCATCTAATCCAAAAAAAATAGTTGCGGTACCTGAACCCCTCAATCAACCGATCGCCAACGGCCACGACTCCCGCATCATGAGCGTAGACAATGATTGTAGGCGCTGCTTATTTAAGGAACGTACTTTTCTGTCTTCCATGTGCCGGGTTCGGATCTCTGGCGCCGTATTTCTGCCTGTTCACCCCGGCAGGAAGGGGAACCGGCCGGCACAGACCGCGCTAACGTGATCTGCCCATTCACAATAAGTATATAGGATATCTGCAAGGTGCGAAACCAGTACCCGTCAGCCTTTTTTTATGGCGAGGATGCCTTGTAAAAAATCAACCGCTATTTCCCTGCTTTTTCGCCAGCAAGCACGGCGTTTTCCCAGACCCTGATGTATTCTTCTGCTGCCATAAAAAGTGGCTGCAGCTGTGGTGGCGTTAAGCCCAGATTTTTCATGTCCTGCACCATATCGGGCAGCATTCCATAATGTGCCAGGCCGTCAATATTAAAATCAAAATCTCTTCCGCCGGCAAACGCGAAACTTCTTCTCAGTGGTTCATTGGGTCCATTTTCAAATTGCATCCATAAATTGTAGATCGGTGTTATGACCCTGTAGAGTTCCATAGTTCTTGCGTCTCTCCAGTCGGCACGTATAGAATTTTCGCCGTGCACGGCCATAAAAGCAGCTCTTCTTTCTGCCGGGCAATCGCCTTTTAAGATATATTCCGGGCAATCCAGGCGACTGATCTCTTCAACAGCCATCCTGAACCCAAAGGCAAGGTTTTTTATTTTGTTGATCTGGATAATCGTTCTGGCAGGATCGGTAAGGCCAAATAAACCACCGCCGCCAGGCTGCCACGCATGTTCAATATCGGTTCCACTTTTTGCGATAGCGATCGCTTCCCAGACATCCCTTTCCTCACTGGTTAAAAAAGCAGGTTTAGGGAAGCGGTGATAATGCCAGGTGTTAACAGGCGTATCATATTTTACCCCCCTTACCTGTGCGAAAGCCTGCTGCCGCCGTAATTTGTCTTCAGGTGCCGCACCAATGGCAACGTTTCGTGTATCATCCCCTTCCAGGAAATAGCCTGCATCTACACCGAATCTTGGCGAAACCTGGACCGAAAAGCCGTTGAAGTCCGTCCCGAAAGCGATTCCTTTGTTTCCACCGGTTGTAGACAAGAGATACCAATATGCCTGGATAAACGAAGGAGTGCCGCCGGCATTATTGTTGGCGACGGGGCAACCTGGGGCATCCTTAATATCATTCTGTTGGCTCATCAGTCCAAACATCCCGGCGGATTTCGTGATGTCCACCGCCCTTTTTGCCGGAATAGTAAATTCGGTTCGTAGTTTGGCTTCCTGGTCATGGTTGGATTGGTCGTTAGGGCCTCTTCTCAGATCCCGTAAGTTGGAATGCCCGCTGACCATCGGGTAGTGAATCGCGTTCATCATTTCTACCGTTTGATCCTGGGCAAGATCGCTCATGTGATCAAGGTCTATGACCATTCCTCGACTCATCAAACTAAGTATGTATTGCCTGCCCCGGGTGGTAAGGCCCGTTGCATTTTTATGTCCGGTATAACCATTGTATCCATATTCAGCAGGAATATCGTTACTGTAAAAGAATGGGATATTGCCAAAGCCTGCAATGGGAAAGTTCCGCATGGCCTGCCGCATAAAATTGGTTTTCATGAACATATTCGTATATGTATTGTCAGCAACTGAAGGAGCGGTATATCCATTTCGAACATGAAAGGCCTGGATAGGGTCGGTCTGGCTTTGGCGGTTCACCAGGTCATTGTAAGAATTCAGTGTTGAATTAAAGATGGCCGCACCGCCCAGCGTGTTGTCAATATTGTGGATGGGGAAAAAATGACGAATTCCTAAACCTGCCAGCCAATTGATTTCCTCCTCGATATTGTTAAAATAGGATCCGATTTCGGCTTGCTCAATACCCAGCACAATTGCCATTTTATTACTTAATATTATTCTCCTTGCGTCCTGCGGGGTATAGGCAATCTCAAGCCAGTCTGGATTCTGGGCAACCATTGATTTCATATAATTTACAGCTTCTTCAATATGTTGCCTGGCGGGAGGGGTGGGTTCGCCGGCCAGCGAGTTAAATTCCCAGCTTCTGGCGGTCCCCACATGCACGACCATCAGGCGCTGTCCCCCTTCATAGCTGCGATGCACCCAGGTGATGTGCATGGTCTGGTGAAAAAAGGTATTCCACTTTGGAAAATCCACGAAATACCCCGGCGCAGCATCGGGAATGGCATTGTTATAGTGCTTGGCAAAAACATCCTTTGTCGTCTGGTAACCACATGCCTGGAATGCAGGGTTGGGTGCGTTGATAAGAAGTGCATTTACAATGCCGGCATCGAGACTACCTGCGCCCGCAAATGAAGCTGAAAGGGGCAATGCCGCCAGGATCCCAGGTATGTTAAGGCCTCCGCAGGTGAGGTTCCCGATATCCCCGAAAAGCCTTTCCTTCAGGCTGTTGAATGCTGCTTTTTCTGTTTGGGCAATCAATAGGCCGGGGGTAATGCTACCCAATCCGTGGTTAAAGCCGTCGCATGGGGGGATATCGTTTTTTATTGAAGTTGTTGTCCAATTGCCGCCCGGCGATCCATGCAGCAATCCTTTAAGCCCTATATGATTTGCCCAATGTGCGTGGATATCTGCAAAGCCCCAGATTGGTTTATCCTGATCGGCATAAAGGCCGAATCCATCTTTGATGATATGGATAAATCCGGCCAAATCTTTGGCAAAGCCGAAATCGTCGACATTAATATGTCCCCCGGGGGCAGACTTATCGTCCATTATCATTACCCGAATGGTTTTATTCAAAAACTGGTGGTTCAATTCAGCATCCAAATCAAAAAAATACCGATATAGATCGTCGGCATTCAACAAGTTGCTGATGCGGTTTACACGCGTAAATCCGTCTTGTGTATCTCCCCAGAATCCTTTTTTGCCTGCTCCCCAGGCGATTTCATAGTCTGTTTTTTTTACCTGGAGCTCTACGTACAGCCTGTTGATATCTTTGCCACCACCCAGTAGGAAATGGAGGTAACGCGCGGCGGCTAAAAAAGCAGAAGAGGTAAGCGTGCCTGTTGGCTCGTCGCCGTTTCCGTTCTCAAAACTCCCTATCCAATGTGTGCCCTGTACGCCGATGCCACAGGGAATGCCTTTCCAATAGTCGCCGCCAATACCACCGTTGCTGTACGCCATATTTTTAAGTACGCGATCGCTCAATATAGTTTTTCCCTCTATCGGTTGATTGCTGAAGGCATTTCCTGTGGCTGTCCAATCAGCCAACCCTTTTTCAAATCCCAAGTTTACAGCTGTTGCAGGTGGCACCGGTCCAGGGGTCGTGGCGCCACTCAGCGCGCTGTTGTTGGTGGTTGCTGCCGCGGGGACAGGTAGGATAACCGCTGTCATTACAGTTGCTGCGCCAGCTGAGGTCTGCGCATTAGAAAGATCAGTATTAGCCATTTGAATATTAAACGAGGCGCCTGCGGGCACCGGGGTGCCGTTACTGTTTTGTATCATCCACCGTGCGCCGGCCTTATCATAAGTCGTTACCACAAGGCTATTGTTATACACTCCTCCTCTTCCTTCAGGGTTCCAAACCTGTGTAGTCTGGAAGTGTGCATTTGGATTATTGTTTAACGCGGGATGGTCGATCACCAGCCACCCATTCCTCAAGTTACTGGTGCTGGATTTTTGATAAAAGCCGCCTGCGCCGGGGTTGATCCAACTCACCTTAAAAGTAATCCCGGAAGGCATGGGCGCCATATCCTGGTTAAATACGCCCCATTGGCTTCCGTTGTACCACACGCCAACAGGATGAGGATTCACGGATTTTGGATCCATTTCAATAGTTACAATTGCCTGGGGGTTTTTATCCAGGCCCTCCGTAGTGAGAAAGCTGGAATTATTGCTGATGTTTGCTAATGACGTGGTATGGGTTCCACTTGTCTGGCACCTTACCACGAGGGTGAGCAGGATAAAAAATGCCAGGAGGCTATTTTGCTTTTTTAGTATCATTGCTGGTTGATTTTGCACAAGGTAATTGGCAAGGGGGTTTTACTTTGCCGAAATGCGTATTTGGTATTTGTCACTGCGTAATTGACAAAGCCTGCCATTTACTCCGCTGGCATGGCTATTTACTCAATGGAGGAAAATTTGTTGGGTTCCGCTATTAGTTTTACCTCTTATAATCATCATCTATTATGATTCGGAATGCGCTGGCAACCTGTTTGGTGGTATTGTTGTTGATATTGGACCAGCCATTACAGGCACAATTTTCCCTTCATATTACAGCCGAGGTTCCCCCCGGCACCCGGGAGGCCTACCTGTCCGGGAATTTTAACAACTGGAACTTCTCCGACCAAAACTATCAATTGACGAAGATCGATGACCGGCGCATGTCTATCCACCTGGTTTTAAAAGCCGGTATTTATAAATTTAAATTTACGCGGGGAACGACCGCCACCTGGGAATGCGGTGCTTTTGGCACCAGAAGTCCGGACCATGTCCTTAATATCGCAGCTGATACCAGTATCGCCGTAGTTGTAGCGGCATGGTCGGATGCTTATTTCGAGTTGCGCAATTTGCCAGATTCCCTCAGGTATGAAGCAATGATGAACAGGGCCGGCTATTTCGTAGAACAAAACCTTGACAGCAGCACTAAGTATGCGGAAGGGCTTTACGAGGCATCCCTGCATTTATCGCCCATGAAGCAAGCCAGGGCGCTCGATCTGCAGGCCACGGTGTATACGAAACAAGGCAACGGCGAGAAGGCTCTACCCTTATGGTTTAAGAGTCTTGAAATTAAAAGGACCTATCCGGACTCCTCCGGTATTGGGTTTGTGTATACCGGCATTGGAATAATTTATGAGAGCGTGGCCGATGATGAAAAGGCAAAAGAAAATTACCTGCAGGCCAATTTATGGCAAAGCGAAAGATTTGTGGAGTATAAAAGTGTGCCTTTAACGAAGATTGCATTAATCTTTTATAGAAGCCAAAATTTGGATTCTGCTTTATGGTATGCCAATAAAGCTATCAAATGCGATTCAACGAGCATGGAAACCCTGTTGTTGCTTGGAGATATTGCTGAAAAAAAGGGGAACGATATCCGCGCCCTCCGTTATTTTCAATTGGCAGCATTGGCCGGCAACCATAAATCACCCGGCAGCCCCCTTTTTACAAACAGCGTTGAAGCGTATAAAAAAATGGGATCAATATACTACACCCTTAAACAATACGATAGTGCATTCTTTTACGGCAGAAAATCATTTGCAATGGCATCACTACTCGATAACCCGTATTATATCAGTAGTGCTTCAGCCGGCATGGCCACTTTATTCGAGAAAGAAAAGGAATTTGACAGCGCTTATTTTTACCAGAAGATCGTCCTGCAAAAAAACGACAGCTTATTTACCAGTGACAAAAAGCGCCAGGTACAGACAATTTATACGAATGAAAGGATAAGGCAGCAGGAACTCCTGGCTTAAAAGCACGCCTATCAATTTAAAATAAAAATTTATGCGCTTATCGGCTTGCTGGCCTTGCTCCTTTTAGGTGGATGGTCATACCGGATAAGGTTGCGGTCTGTATTTAAAAGGCAGTTGACGGCAATCGAAATGCGTGCCCTGCGTGCCCAGATGAACCCCCATTTTATTTTTAATTGTCTTACCAGCATTAACAGGTATATCGTGATGAGTGATTCAAAAACGGCTTCAGCGTACCTGACCAAATTTGCCAAGCTGATGCGGCTTATACTGGATAATTCTGCCAGTGAATTTGTAGCATTCGACGCTGAATTACAAACGCTGCAGTTATACCTTGATATGGAAATGCTGAGATTTGACCACTCTTTTGCTTACGATATTAACTGCGAGGGCATTTCGAGGCAAACCGGTAAAGTGATACCGACGATGATAATACAGCCATTTGTGGAAAATGCGATTTGGCACGGCTTAATGCATAAAGAACAGAAGGGGAAATTATGGGTCCGTTTTTACCAGGAACCGAACAATATTATACGGGTGGAAATAGAAGACAATGGCGTGGGCAGGCAAAAGGCCGCGCTGTCCAAAAGCAAAGACACCCTGAAGACAAAATCTTATGGAATGCAGATCAGCATGGATCGCATTAGCATTATTAGTAAACAACGCAATATTCTTTCCTCGATAAGCATTCATGATCTTTTTGACAAGGAAGGTAAGGCAGCTGGTACAAAGATTATTTTGCAGCTTCCATTTATTGAGGAGACGGCCGAACTTAAAAATTCAACTCAAACAATATGATTAGTGCCATATTAATTGACGACGAGAAAAACGCCCTCGAAGTACTGAAATGGCAACTGCTTACCTATTGCAGTCAGGTACATGTATCAGCTTGCTGCACCAGTGCGGATGAAGGAATTTCGGCCATTCGGCAATACCAGCCGCAACTTGTTTTTTTAGACATTGAAATGCCCAAGAAAAATGGCTTTGAAGTGTTACATTCTTTTCCCGACCCATTTTTTGACGTGATATTTACTACGGCTTACAACCAGTTTGCATTGAAAGCGTTCCGCGTCGCAGCTTTAGATTACCTGCTAAAGCCAATCGATGCCGAAGATCTGGTGGCTGCGGTGAAACGGTTCGAAAAAAGTGCAATCCCACGACAGTTTAAGCAACAGTTTGGTATGCTTGTACAACAGTACGGGCAAGTGACCCCGCTACCGTTGAAACTAAGTTTTACCACGGCGCAGGCCATCCATTTTATAGAACCCGCCTCGATCATCTATTGTGAATCCAATAGCAATTATACGACGCTTCATTTTTCTGACAAATCAAAGATGGTGGTGTCAAAGACATTGAAGGAGGTGGAAGAGATGTTGGTTCCCTATGATTTTTACCGCGTTCATCATTCATTTCTAATCAATAAAAATCAGGTGCACCTGTATCTGAAAGCGGATGGCGGCTGCATCGAGATGTCTGAAGGCTCGCAGGTGCCTGTTTCCCGGCAAAGGAAGGAGGACGTTATGCGGGTACTCCATGGAAAATGAGCGGCTTTGGAGGCTGATATCTCTTTTTACTCAGCGGAAATTGCTATTTACTCATTTGCCATTTTCTGCCACTGGTGGTGCAATTACCTTGGGTGAAATTTATACGCCATGACAAATTCCACCAAAATTCCTTTCGTATTCGTTACAATCCTGCTGGTCCTTACGTACTGTTCCTGCCGAAGACCCGATCAGGCCAGCCCCAATGATAACTGGTGTACATCCGGCATAAACGTTTTAACAATTGATGACGGAAATGTGCCCGCTGCTGTCAAATCGCAGGTTTACGCGCCCCCACCGGGTTATACTGCCGTGGGTAATCCAGATTACAATGCCAGCCTCCCGGTGATCATTATTCCCTTTCGATTCCTGACCGTTATTCCTTTCAATGATAATGTTACAACGGCTGTTATTCGGGCCAATTTCTTTGAGACGGGTGTCGGCAGCATACGGGATTATTATGCGGAGAATTCCTGGGGGCAATATAACATTCACGAGGGATTTATTGCCAACGGTGTTAGGCTGAACCATGATCCTGCCTATTATGCTGCGAGTGTACCTACGGGTGACTGGACCCGAAATCCGATTGTTGCAAAGGAAATTTGTGAGTCGTCCAATGTAGACTGGGCTGGAATTGATGCAAACCATGACCATGTCATCTCCCGGCATGAAGCACAGATTTGTTTCATGCTGGCCAACGGTAATGCGGGTGCCACTCGTCCCGCAAATGTTACAATTTCCACTCAAGCTGGGATGTATGCTATACAGGCCAGTTTCGTTTATTTCGACTGTAAACGCAACGACGACCCGACGAAGGGTACAGAAGATATTAAGTATAACTATGGAACCATCTGGCATGAAATGTCTCATGGAATGTTTGGCTTGCCTGACCGGTATGCTGATTACGCGGGAAGTGGCAGGACAGGCCATTTTGACCTTATGAGTGACAATTACAGTTGGAAGCATCTGTCTATTTATGACAAGATGAAAATTGGATGGATACGGCCAAGAATGCTGGTTAAGGCATCGCAGCGTCCGGATCAGCAAAGACATTGCTATTCATTTCCTAATACGGAAACTACACCGGCTGCCGTGATACTGTGGGACGCTAACCAACCCAATGAATACTGGATGGTTGAGAACAGGTATAAACCAGGGTCGCCGAAAAACTTCGAACGGGGCCTGCCAGAATCTGGCTTGGCTATTTGGTGGGTGGATGAGCGGGTGGATTCAGTGTCTTTAATAGATGGCAGAAATACGGCCTTGTTTCCGCAGCGGATAAATTACAGCGCTACCGACGATCAGTTTAGGGTGATCTTCAGGAACCGAACCGGCACACGGGACGAAAGCTTTAATATGGTTTTTCTGAAATCCAGTTACAACTTTACTGAAATGGCAATCCGTGCGGTGTCGCCGGAAGGAAGCACTATGTATGCTGAATTTTAAGGGATAAATGCATCCTGGTCATCTGAGAAATACGCAAAGGACCTTTTGACTGTCGTTTACCAGCCTGAAATCCATGAAATGGCGCATTGCATGAGCAGTTGCTTTTACACAACAACAAACATTGTCTTCTTCCTGCCAAGACGACTCGTCAAATTAATTACAGGAAGCACCTAGTTATGTAAACGGCAAAACAATAAAAGAATAAGTATATAATTAATACTTGAATATACCTAACCGGTAGTCCATCGGTACCGATATAGCTATCGACAACAGCTTAAGTCCATGGTGTTAATGAACAGAATCCGCCGCTAGGTCTATGGTCTCTATAATGGAAGAAAATGATTAAATTTCATATTCAATTTATCCTTTAACACATGTATTTTGATGACTTTCATAATCACCAGGATGCAAAACTAAACCCTAAATTGTTATGGGAGTTCGATATGAATAGTTTTGATTATATGGCAAATCGTAACCTTACAGTGCAAATGGTGATCGAACGGGGATGGCCTGCGGACTGGTATTTCATATTAAATTTATATGGCCTTGATGGCGTTAAATCAGCTATCAAGGAAATAGCTTATCTGAACGAGGTTGGCCTGAACATTGTGAGCCACCAATTCGCTATTCCCAAAACTTCGATAAAATGCTGCGAAAACAAACAGTCAGCCGAGCGACAATGGACCTCCTAAATAAATTGATGCTCGATAAATCCCTGAAAGAATCTTTCGTTGTCGGGTTATAAGGAAAGGTGACCTTTTCCCTAAAGAAGATTTTTACGACCAAGCTCATTTTATGAAAGAAATAAAAAAGCATACAGGTCTAGCCCAATGGAACTTCACAAGAATAAAAATGACCGATTTTTAAAATTTTCTACCTTGCCGAAGGTCTAGCTTCGCATAAATTTTAAATGAAAAATATGGGCAAGTTAAATTATGGTATTGACGCACCAGGTATAATGCGGAATCTAATTCTTTTTGGAGCCTTGACAGTGGTTGCAGGTTTTGCAATTCCTTTATTTTCCGACAACACAATTTTAAAATACATAACCTCCTTAATTATTTTAGTAGGTGCTGTTTTCTTTATCCTTGGCATTGCAATGTATGCCTATGGACTGAAAGGGAAATATAGAACAAGGGATCTAATGCTCTCAAAAATCAAGTGGATAGGAAATGAAAATGTACTTGACATTGGCACAGGGCAAGGACTTTTAATGAATGGTGCAGCAAAACACTTGACAACAGGAAAGTCAGTAGGCATAGATATTTGGAGCAGCAAAGACCTTTCAGGCAATTCAATAAACACTACTTTGCGAAATGCTGAGCTTTAATTGCAGACTATGTCCCAACAACAGAATATGCAAAAGCATTTGCCCAAGCAGGACTAAAAGTAAAAAGTTCAAAACCATATTTTACAACAGCCTATGCCTTAATGTGGATAGTTGAAGCAACTAAGTAAGTTATGGTTTACGTTACTAAAACATCTGTAACGACAAAGGTTACTATGAAGAAGCTTGATGCAGCATTAGACAGACTTTAATTTATCAATAAATGGAATTTTGACTTGCTCGACCGCGACAACATTTTACGAATTAAAGCATCCGATTTTGATATGGAAATAATTTTCGGATTTTTTAAGTCTTTCGGTTATAGTTGCGTTGAGTTATTCTAACAATTTTGCATTCGTAGACGAAAAACGGCAGCTAAAACAAACCATTGCCGCTATGCTTGCTGATGCGCGGACAATGAGCAGTAGATCGTCATTCAGCTAATATCCCGGTCAGGTGCAAATCTCGGTTTTTTTTATAGTTTCAATAGCAATTGCACGGTCGGCTTCGGCTTTGGGCTAGAATTTTTCAATTACTATCACAGCCGAAAGCGGCAAGCATTGGGAGTAATTATTCATCATCACAATAAACTAACATGACACGATTAATTCCTTTATGGGTATCAATTGTCGCAAGCTTAATGACCTTAAGTATCTTAGCGTTTTCCATAAATCTTGCAGTTAGTCCAAAGACATTTTTCCCAGATACTGATTTTTTAGCAAAAGATGTCAGACATTTTACTACAATGTGGGCTATGAGGCAATTTTCTTTTGGAGCGTTAATTGCCTATTCCCTAGTTAAGCAAGATTCCAAGGCTCTTAAAATTGCACTATCATTATTGCTTCTTGTAAACTTATTTACCATATTTGAAGGAGCCTATATAAACAAGATGTTTTCAATTGTAGAATCACTAATTTATTGCTGTATTTCAGCTGCGATGATATTTTCTATAAATAAAAATGAGCGACTTTTGAAATTATAGTAGTGCAACCGCCGCCAATGACCGTTTTGCAATAGTAGGGCACGGCGTTGGTAGCATCGGGTTCCGTTCGCTATTGTAACGTTGCAAGTGTCTATGTTGCCCTTGGAGATAAAGAGTATGCCTTTGGATATCACGGCAAAGCAAGAACCGAACGCGCAAGCTGGTTAGTATATTTAAATGTAGATCCCATCTGGGGTCCCCATATCAATATCATGCATGTTCCGTCCCTGCGTAGAAACCGACTATCCAGCATCCTTTTAAGTGCTACTTCCATGAGCTGTTGTTGTCCGGTTTACTCGTCGATTTACTCGTCTTTGACCGGTAATTAAAAAATATCAGCTCTTGTAAAATTAAAATGAAAGCCGGCGGCGAAACTGTTATAGAAGATTGACAAACAGCAGCTTAAAAGTGAAGTAACATAAGAAAACGTAAAGATTACTACACTGTAATCTTTACGTTGGGAGGTCCCGAGCGGATTCGAACCGCTGTAGAAGCTTTTGCAGAGCTTTGCCTAGCCACTCGGCCACAGGACCTTTTTAAACCGCTGCGAAAATAGAAATTTTTATCTGAAGTATTGCTAAAAAATACTTGATCTTCGGCGGCACAATAGTTTGCCGCTATGCAAAGAATCGCCGAATCAGAACTGATTATCAACGCCCGTGGCGCCGTGTACCACCTCGATACCCTCCCGGAAGAACTTGCACCCACCATTATTACCGTCGGCGACCCCGATCGCGTCGCGGCCGTTAGCCGGCACTTCGATAAGGTGGAAGTGACCAACCGCCACCGCGAATTCGTTACCCACACGGGCTATATTGGCGGGATGCGCCTTTCCGTCGTCTCCACCGGTATCGGCACGGACAATATCGACATCGTCCTCAATGAACTCGACGCCCTGGCCAATATCGATTTCGTCACCCGCACCATCAAACCGCATCTCAGCGCACTGACCATCGTCCGCATCGGCACCTCGGGCTCCCTGCAGGCGGATATCCCGGTGGACAGCTTCGTCGTCTCCACCCATGGACTCGGTATCGACAACCTGCTCAATTTCTACCGAACCGATCACCAGGAAGAAGACAATGAACTGCTGCAGTCGTTTGTCACCCAGACCCAGCTGCACCATGATCTTGCGCTACCCTATATCAGCAGCGCGGGCATATCCCTGCTCCGCCATTTCACCGACGGTTTTCACCCGGGGATCACCGTTACCTGTCCCGGCTTTTACGGTCCGCAGGGCCGCGTCCTCCGCCTGGGACTCCGTAATCCCGGGCTGGTCGACAGCTTCACCAATTTCAGTTTTGGCCCACATCGCATCAGCAATTTCGAAATGGAAACGGCCGGCATTTATGGACTTGGCAAATTACTCGGCCACCAATGCCTTAGCCTGAGCGCCATCGTTGCCAACCGTGTCGAGAAGACCTTCTCTGTACAGGCGGAAGCAACGATGGAGCGCCTCATCCGCACAACACTGGGAATTATCAGCGGTTTGTAGTTATTTTTGCGAGGACCGGAAAGGACAGGGCAAGGCGGACGCTGCCAGCCGTAATTTAATCCAGCTCCGGCCCATAAACCTTATGCAGATTCATTTTCACAAGTACCAGGGTACCGGCAACGATTTTATCATCCTCGACAACCGCAACGGGGAATACAACAGCCTTACCTCCCTAACGGTAAAACAACTTTGCGGCCGGCGTTTCGGCATCGGGGCAGACGGTCTCATGATGCTGGGCAACAAAGCCGGGTTCGATTTCGAAATGATCTATTTTAACGCCGATGGCGGCCAAAGCACGATGTGCGGAAACGGTGGCCGCTGCCTCGTAAAATTTGCAAGTAATATCGGCATTCATAAAAGCATTTACCATTTTACCGCTGCAGATGGACCGCATGAGGCGGAAATTGACGACCATGGACGCGTTAGCCTGCGCATGGCAGATGTGGAAGCCATCCAGGACTATGGATCAGACCTGCTCGTGGACACCGGGTCGCCGCACTATGTGAAATTCAGCCGCGAGGTGAAAGATTTGAACGTTTACAAAGAAGGCCGTGAAATCCGCTACAGCCACGAATTTGCCGACAAAGGGATCAACGTCAACTTTGTGGAAATAAAAAACGATCATGAGATTATCGTCAGGACCTACGAGCGGGGCGTGGAAGACGAGACGTTGAGTTGCGGCACCGGCGTTACCGCAGCAGCACTGGCCTGTTACCACAATGAAAATGGATATAATGATGTTACCGTACTTACTCGGGGCGGAAAACTGTCTGTAGAATACGACCGGCACCATACGGGCACCTATAAAAATATTTTTCTTCGCGGACCTGCCGAAAAAGTCTTCGAGGGAGATATGCAAATCAACCCCGTGGAATAGCCAGCCACAGCAACCAACCAACTGCTTACCGTGATCCAGTACTTTAAGAATATCGAATACAAAACCGTTTTGGTGGATTCGCCGGATGACGGCGCGTGGGTGAATGTATTGCCGCCGCTGAAACAGGAAGAGTTTTCTTCCCTGTCAGACACCTTGGATATACCGCTCGACTTCCTGTCAGATTCGCTCGACATTGATGAACGGAGCCGTTTCGAGGAAGATGACAACGTGAAACTGATCGTCATCAAAACGCCCACCGAAAACAATTCCTTTAATGAAAGCGATGCGTATTACATCACCATTCCCATCTGCATCATCCTTACCCATAACCAGATTGTAACTGTCAATTCCTTCGAGAACGGCGCAATCAAAAAATTCCTGAATACATTCCAGAATCGGAACGCAGATAACCGGAAGATGATGGTGCTGAAGATTTTTGAGAAAATCACGCAGACTTATATGGAGTCGCTCAAGGAAATCAACCAGCGGCGCAACATCATGGAACAGAAACTGTATGCCAGTAACCGAAATGAAGAATTGCTGGAACTCATGAAAATCCAGAAGAGTCTTGTTTATTTCGTAACGGCGCTCCGCAGCAATGAAATCCTGCTGATGAAGATAGCCCGTACCAATTTCCTCGGGCTGAATGAAACCGAAAAGGAATTCCTCGAAGATTTGGTGGTTGATATCTCACAGGGCCTGGAAATGGCGAACATCTATACCAATATCCTGAGCAGCACCCTGGATGCATTTGCCAGCATCATCAACAACAACATGAACAACGTGCTGAAACGGCTCACGTCGATCACCATCATTTTGTCGCTGCCTGCACTGGTCACCGGTATCTATGGAATGAATGTACCTATCCCCTACTCGGCTTCACCCCATGCATTTTATATACCCCTGATCCTGTCTGTCGTAATTTCGATTGTCATCAGCTGGTATTTCATGAAGAAAAAATGGTTTTGATATGGTAACTGTCAGGGTTTACGGCATTCTTTTGCTCAACGACGAGGTACTGGTCAGCGACGAACACATCCGTGGAAGCTATTACACCAAATTTCCCGGCGGGGGCATGGAAGCTGGAGAAGGAACGAGGGACTGCCTGCAACGCGAGTTTATGGAAGAGATGAACTTACGGGTTTCGGTAGGCGATCATATTTATACGACTGATTTTTACCAGCTCAGTGCGTTCAACCCGGCCGACCAAATCCTCGCCATCTATTATTATGCCACGGCGCTGGAACCCATCACCGTTCCGCTGCGAAACCGGCCTTTTCACTTTGATGCGGATCAGGAAAAGACCTACGCAGCCATTCAGCAGGCCGAAACGTTCCGCTTCATCGCGCATGCTGATTTCTCACCGGAGTCGGTTACCCTGCCTATCGATAAAATCGTGGCGGGGATGGTCATGAATACCCGGAAGTAAATACCCGTTCAGCCGCCATGCCTTTCTTTTAATTTCCTGACGAGCGCATCGGTAGCGG
The DNA here is from genome assembly GCA_038229695.1 of Chitinophagales bacterium. Taxonomy (GTDB): domain Bacteria; phylum Bacteroidota; class Bacteroidia; order Chitinophagales; family Chitinophagaceae; genus JACMLD01. The sequence goes on from JBBROE010000031.1 coordinate 36,011, forward strand.
GATCAGCATCCGGACCGTACGCATTTACCAGGATGCCTTTCTGGCCATGCCGGCTTTCAATAGCATAGATCACGGATTCGTCGCCCGGGTCAGTATTTCCCTCGAACCGGTAAAATTCGGCGATTTCAAATTCTTCCGGGGACAGCGGCGCCGGTATTGTGTTGCAGGTGAGCAGGCTGCCGGCGATATTGAAATCGAGGGTGTAGCCTCGTGCCCTCAACCCGTTTACGGCTTCAGACAGCGTGTCGTAACTATGCATAAGGAAGGTTTTAAGGATGAGTTATACCAGCAAATGGGTTTGTTTCACAATACCCATCACAAAAGTACTTTGCATGTGGCCAACATTCTCCAGCTGGCCCAGCTTGTTTACATGGAAATCGTAATAGGCGTCCATGCTCTCGGCCACTACTTTCAACATAAAATCAAATTCACCGGAGATATTGTAACATTCGGTCACTTCCCGCAGCTCGTTAATCGTTTTAATAAATTTCGCCCCTGATTTTTTATTGTGCTCCTTCAACGAAATATAACAAATGACCATCAGGCCCTTGTTCACCCGGGCATGGTTGACCAGCGCCGCATATTGCGTGATCACCCCCTGTTCCTCCATCCGCCGGATGCGATCGTGCACAGGTGTGGTACTCAGGTGAACCCGCGCGGCAATTTCCCGGACCGTTATCTTTGCATTTTCCTGGAGGAGCCGGAGAATCTGCCGGTCTTTTTCGTCCAGCGTCACCGCGGCAGGTGCGTATTTTTCTTTTTCAGCGGAAGATTCCATGGCAAAACAGTATTTTGTACCGTGAAAATAGGTTAAAATATACATTTGTCCTGAACTTCCCCAATCTATACCCGTTTTTGTTCTTCAAAACTACCTTTGCGGAGCAAATCGTTTGATCTCATTTACTTAAAAAAATAAAAAAATGTCCACAAAGTTAAAAGCTGCCGATGTGCAGGTACCGTACAAGGTAAAAGACATGA
>JBBROE010000032.1:0-36698 GCA_038229695.1 Chitinophagales bacterium
CCGTAAGCGCCCGGTGCATGGTATCAATCGCTTCCCGTCGGGTACGGGCGGTGGCGATAATTTTCGCAATCATTGAATCATAGTAGGGCGGAATGGTATAGCCGGCATACACATGTGAATCCACGCGTATACCATGGCCGCCCGGCTGGTTGAGCACCGTGATTTTACCAGGACTGGGCCGGAAATCATTATACGGATCCTCCGCGTTGATACGGCATTCAATGGCATGGCCCTGCGGTTCATAATTCTCTCCTGAGATGGATTCGCCGGCAGCAATTTTTATCTGCTCCTTAATCAAGTCGAAATTAACCACCTCTTCCGTTACACAGTGTTCCACCTGGATGCGGGTGTTCATCTCCATGAAATAGAAATTCCGGTGTTTGTCCACCAAAAATTCAACCGTGCCTACGCTTTCATAGTTGATGGCAGAAGCTGCTTTTATAGCGGCCTCGCCCATACGCTGCCGGAGTTCCGGCGTCATAAAAGGGGAAGGAGATTCTTCCACCAGTTTTTGGTGCCTGCGCTGGATGGAGCAATCGCGCTCACTGAGGTGACTTACCCTGCCGTACTGGTCACCAGCCACCTGTATTTCAATATGCCTGGGCTCTTCCACGAATTTCTCGAGGTAGATGCCATCATTTTTAAAAGAAGCGCCCGCTTCCATTTTGGCCGTGCTGTAGGCTTTTTCAAGTTCCTCCTCTTTCCATACCACACGCATGCCTTTCCCGCCACCGCCCGCGGTCGCCTTCAGTATCACGGGGTACCCGATCTCCGAAGCAATCTGCCGGGCATGATCCATATTTTCGAGGAGATCTTTTCCTCCGGGAACCACCGGTACACCGGCTCTGATCATGGTTTCCTTAGCGGTGATTTTATCGCCCATCGCATTGATCATATCGGGTGTGGGACCGATGAATTTGATGCCGTGTTCCAGGCAAATCTGGGCAAATTTGGAATTTTCGGCCAGGAATCCATAGCCTGGGTGGATACCGTCTGCATTGGTGATTTCCGCCGCCGCCATGATATGGGGAATGTTCAGGTAGGAATCCGAGCTGGGTGGCTTGCCGATACATACCGCTTCATCGGCGAATTTAACGTGCAGGCTGTCTTTGTCGGCTGTTGAATAAACTGCCACGGTCTTAATCCCCATCTCACGGCAGGTACGAATGACCCGCAATGCAATTTCACCCCGGTTGGCAATTAATATTTTTTTAAACATAGTATGTCAGATATAGTGAGCAGGATACCCATGCAGGCCGTTCATTCGTTTACACTGCGCAGGTGTTCGGCATAGGATCAGGCGGGTTCTACGAGGTAGAGCGGCTGATCGTATTCAACCGGGGAGGCATCATCAACGAGGACTTTGACTACTTTACCGGATACCTCGCATTCAATCTCGTTAAAGAGTTTCATCGCTTCGATAATGCACACCACTTTACCCGGGCTCACTTCATCGCCCACCTCAACAAAAATTGGCTGGTCGGGAGAAGCCCTCCGGTAGAACGTGCCAATCATCGGGCTTTTTATGGTGATGAGGTTGGAGGCGGCCGGCGCTTCGATGGCTTTGGGCTTTTCCGCTGCCGGCGGAGGGGCTGCAGAAGGTGCGGGAGCAGCTGCCATCTGCTGCGTGGTATATATCGGCGCCGCCATCACCTGCTGCACCGTTTCCTGTTTTTGCCGGATGGTAAGTTTGAACCCTTTTTCTTCTATGTTGATTTCGCCTATGTTCGACTTATTAATAAGACGTATCAGTTCCTGAATCTGTTTGAAATCCATATGGCTGATTTTTTCAGTTATTAATGTGTGGCTAAGATAAGAGAAAAACGATGAACCCGAATTTATTAGATTTTACGCATACGCAGTGGCAGAAGCCTTTCTGCGCGGGAGGAATGGCGATAAAAACGGGCACCGGCAAATACCGTTACCCCTGGAATTATTTAGTCCTTGACGCGTTCAACATATTCGCCCGACTTGGTATTGATACGGATTTTTTCGCCTTCATTAACAAACAGCGGCACCATCACCGTTGCCCCGCCTTCCACTTTGGCCGGCTTGAGGGTCCTGGTTGCGGTATCTCCTTTCATACCCGGTTCGCTGTAGGTAACCAGTACTACAATCTTGTCAGGAAGTTCCACGCTCATCGGCAATTCGGTCTCCGTATTCATGAGCACACTTACTCCCTGGCCTTCTTTTAAAAACTGGGGAGCGTCCACCATCACTTCCTGCACTGTTATCTGCTCGAAGGTTTCGACATCCATAAAACTATACCCGGTATCATCTTTATATAAATACTGGTAATCTTTTCTTTCCACGCGTACGGGATAAATATTGTCTCCGCTGTTCCAGGTTTTTTCAATACTGCGAGCATTATCCACGCCCTTCAGTTTGGCCCAGACTTTTGCAGCTGCCCGCGCAGTCTTATTTTCCCCGAACTCAATAATACTGTAGAGACTTCCGTCCAGTTTGATGATCATGCCCCTGCTGATGTCTGAAGTAGTCGCCATAGTTGAAAATTTATAAGGCGGCAAAGCTAAGGCAAAAAAGTTTATTTGGAGGCAAATGCCCGCCCTGCGGAAGCGCATCCCCCGCCACGGGAGTAAAAATCATGCTCCACCCAATCAGCCGTGTCATTGCCTCACAGCCAACAATTGGCGGGATGCCTAAAAAAAACTAATTTGATTGCTTCAAATCATTTTTCCTGAATTATGACAATCCTCGAGTTAAAAGTGCTGAAAGGACCCAATTACTGGAGCGTCCGCCGCGACAAACTGATACAAATGAAACTGGACCTGGAGGATATGGAAGCAAAGCCGACCAGCGTAATAGATGGCTTCCGGCAACGGCTGGAGCAGCTGATACCCACCCTGCAGGAACACCGCTGCAGCGAAGGTACGGCGGGCGGTTTCTTCAAGCGGGTGGACGAAGGCACCTGGATGGGCCATGTAATCGAACACATCGCCCTGGAGCTGCAGACCCTCAGCGGCATGGATACTGGCTTCGGCCGAACCCGGACTGCCGGCGAGGACGGGGTATATTATGTGGTCTTCAGCTATATGGAAGAGGATGCCGGGATTTATGCGGCGCGGGCATCAGTCCGTATCGCACAGGCGCTCGCCGACAATATACCGTATAGCCTGGATGAAGATATCCAGCAGCTCAGGGAGATAAGGGAAGACACCCGGCTGGGACCGTCCACCGGCTGTATCGTGGAAGAAGCAGTAAAAAGAGGAATCCCTTTTATTCGGCTGAACAAACAAAGCCTCGTGCAGCTGGGATATGGCATTCACCAGAAACGGATCCGCGCCACGATTGCCAGCACCACCTCCAACATCGCTGTCGACATTGCCTGTAACAAGGACGAAACCAAACAACTGCTGTCCGCAGCGGAGATACCGGTTCCCGGTGGTACGGTCGTCAGGACCCCGGAAGGATTACTGGAGGCCGTTCAGAAGTTTGGGTATCCCCTGGTAATTAAACCAATTGATGGGAACCATGGAAAGGGAAACACCACCAACATCACTACCTGGGAACAGGCCGTTACGGCGCTGGATGCCGCGCAGGGTTACGGAAGAACTGTAATCGTTGAAAAATTCATCACGGGTTTTGATTTTCGTGTGCTGGTCATCAATTATAAATTCATTTGCGCAGCAAAAAGAACCCCGGCAAGTGTAATGGGCGACGGGGAGCATACAATAGAATGGCTGATCAATGCGGTGAACCAGGACAGCAACCGCGGTTTTGGCCACGAAAAGGTGCTTACCCGTATCACGGTCGACCAGTTCACCGATAAAATACTTGCTGAAAAAAACTATACCCTGCTCACGGTTCCCCCAAAAGGAGAACTGGTGATGCTGAAGCCCACTGCCAACCTGTCCACCGGCGGTACGTCGACCGATGTTACTGATGAAGTACATCCTGCCAACATATTTATGTGCGAACGCATTGCCAGGATCATTGGGCTCGATATCTGCGGCATAGACATCATGGCGAATGATCTCAAAACACCGGTTAAAGAAAATGGCGGCGCCATACTGGAAGTGAATGCGGCACCTGGTTTCAGGATGCATATCCAGCCTTCAGAAGGCATACCCCGGAATGCGGCGGAGCCTGTTGTGGACATGCTTTTTCCTCGTGGCAGCAATGGCAGGATCCCCATCATCGCGATCACCGGTACCAACGGTAAAACAACCACCACACGACTGATTGCCCATATCGCGAAAAGTGCGGGCAGGAAAGTGGGGTATACCACCAGCGACGGGGTGTACATCCAGAACCAGCTGATGATGAAAGGCGATTGTACCGGGCCCGTCTCCAGCAACTTTGTACTCAAAGACCCAACCGTTGATTTCGCCGTACTCGAATGTGCAAGGGGTGGCATCCTCAAATCGGGGCTTGCCTTCCGCCATTGCGACGTTGCCGTGGTGACCAATGTGGCTGCCGACCATATCGGCCTTGGCGGCATTCACAGCGTGGAACAGATGGCAAGGGTGAAAGCGGTATTGCCCGAGACGGTTTTCCCGCATGGCTATGCCGTACTTAATGCGGATGACGAGCTGGTATATGCGATGCGCAAGGGGCTCGACTGCAACGTAGCGCTATTCAGCATGGATGAAAGCAACCCGAAAATTCTCGCCCATTGCAAGGCGGGCGGACTTGCCGCGGTGTATGAGAATGGATATGTCAGCATCCTCAAAGGAAGCTGGAAGATCCGCGTGATTCATGTGCGGGAGATACCCATCACCTTTGAAGGCAGGGCTGTTCACAATATCAACAATTGCCTGCCGGCGGTGCTGTCCGCCTACCTTTTCCGGGATATCACTATCGAAGACATACGGTCAGCCCTAGCCGCTTTTATACCTTCGGCCGGGCAAACCCCCGGGCGCCTGAACTTCTTCCGGTTCCGGCAGTTCACCGTGCTCGCAGATTTCGCCCACAACCCCCATGGCCTGAAACTGCTGGGTGATTTCATCAGCAAACTGGATTATAATTACCATATCGGCCTGATCTCAGGGACCGGTGACCGGCGGGATGAAGACATCCGGGAGCTGGGGGAGATTTCAGCACGGCACTTCAATGAGATCATTATCAGATGCGATAAAAATCTCCGCGGCCGTACCGCGGAAGAGATCATCGGCCTGTTAAAGGACGGCATTGCGCGGGTAAATCCCAACATGCCGGTCATGGTGATACCGAATGAAAACGAGGCCCTGGAATATATTTACGCCCACGGCCGGCCGGGAGCTTTGTACACGGTCATGTGCGATGTGGTTTCCGGTGCGCTGGACAAACTGCAGGAATTGAAAGAAAGAGAGTCTGTGGAGATGGGATAAGGGAGCCAGGCCTGCGCTTTTGCGCTCGTTGTCAACGCCTTAGACGAGGACATCCGGTTGGCAAGCCGCTACCCTACCCGCAGGATGCAAGGTAAAAACCATTTGGGGGCAAACCCATCAAACCTTATTTTTGCAATCCGTTTCAGGATTGGCCTATAGTATAATGGCAGTACAACTGATTTTGGTTCAGTTTGTCTAGGTTCGAATCCTGGTAGGCCAACAGGAGTCAGGAAGCAGTTTCCTGGCTTTTTTATACCTTTAATGCTTCATTGCCCGATAGTATAACGGTAGTACCGCAGATTCTGGTTCTGCTTGTCTTGGTTCGAATCCAGGTCGGGTAACAAAGGAAAGATACAAGTCTTTCCTTTTTTTATGAATCCCTGCTACCTCTACTGGTTTGACATTTCAAATCTTTTATTAGACTAAGAATTCGCTTCGGTTCTTCAATTATTGCATGCAATATTTTTTTAAAAGACAATCTCCGACAGCATAACTTGGAGTAATGAAATAGTCTGCAATTGATCTGATCTATCATACAACAAAAGTCTGGCCAACGATGAAGTGCAACCTGCTTACGATCATTCTTTTCCTATGCGTATTTAATGTAAAAGGACAGCATAAAACCGCTGCTGACAATATAATCATTTCGTCAGAAAAGGCGGAAACCCAGGTATATACCGAAAATGGCGAATTGCATGTAAATGTTTCTCCAAAAGATGTGATGAAATTCAGGGCCATAGGATACCTGCGGTACAAAGATTTGGGTGCAAAGGGTGATGGAAAAACCGATGACCTGGATGCCATTGCTGCAACGCACGCATTTGCCAATAGCTATGACCTGCCTGTAAAAGCGGACGATGGCGCTACCTACTATATTGGAGGAAACGACCGCACAGCAGTGATTCGTACTGAAACAGATTTTGGCAAGGCCACCTTCATTCTGGATGACATTGCAGTGCAAAATCGCAATGCTCCGGTTTTTATCGTTGGTTCAACCCTTCAGCCATTTAAGTTGGGCGCAGTGACAGTCCTAAAGAAAAATCAGAAAACGATCCTCGCATCTTTGCCTGCTCCGTGCCTGGTCACAGTCACCAATGCTGCAGTTAAACAATACATCCGGTATGGGCTCAATCAAAATAACGGGTCATCCCAGACGGATATTTTTGTGACGGACAAAGCTGGTAACATAGATATGAATGCACCGATTATCTGGGATTTTGATCAGATCACAGAGATAACTGCACGTCCTATTGATGAGAAAGTCCTGAAGATTACCGGTGGCCGTTTCATTACGATTGCTAATAAAGACTCATCTAAGTACAATTATTATAGCCGGAATATTGCCATCCGGCGGTCCAATGTAATTGTTGATGGACTGGAGCACCGCATCACAGGTGAAGGAGATCATGGTGCACCCTATAATGGTTTCATCAGCCTTAGCGATTGTGCCTATGTAACAATTAAAAACACCGTGCTGACCGGGCACCGGACTTATACCACCACCGGTGCTGCGGGAAAGCCTGTGCAAATGGGTACGTACGAGCTTTCTGTAAACAAATCGCTTAACATATCTTTCATTAACTGCAGCCAGACCAACAGCATTGACGATGCTACGTATTGGGGTGTACTCGGCTCAAATTTCAGTAAGAATTTGATTTATGACCATTGCATTCTCTCCCGGTTTGATGCCCACCAGGGCGTGGCCAATGCTACCATTCGTAACTCAACGCTTGGACACATGGGGATCAATGCAATTGGTAGCGGTACCTTATTAATCGAGAATTCAACCATCCGTGCGAGAAGCTTTGTGAACCTGCGCCCCGACTACGGCAGTACCTGGCAGGGCGAAGTGATTATCCGCAATTGCGTATTCATTCCTGCGGGTGGCAAACCAGCGAATCCCACCCTAATCGGTGGGTCCAATTCAGGTCAGCATGATTTTGGTTATGTATGTTATATGCCCGAACGCATCTACATTGATAATCTCCGCATTGATGACGCAGCGCATAACGACCAGACCAGGGACCAGCCATTTTCGCCAATTTCAACCCGGAAATGACGGATAGTTCCTACAAGGAAAAGTTCCCTTATGTTAAAACCAGGGAGGTTACGCTGAAGAACGTAACAACAGTAAGTGGGAAACCCATCCGGACCAGCGACAATTTGTTTGAGTTCAGGGAGGTAAAAGTCAATATTGTGAAGTGACCACATCTTTAACCATCAACTATATTATGAAAACAAATCACCTTTCCCGCCGCAGATTTATTAGTGGTAGCGCACTATTTGCTGCAGGCACATTTATTTTGCCAAAACTCTCATACGTCCCTTCGTTTCCCCCGGCAATTGATAAACCCAATTCAGTAGTAGGCGGCGTCCTGATTGGGGTTACAACTTATTCGTATGGTCACATGAAAAATGTTACCGCCGAAGATATGCTGCAATATTGTTTACAGGATAATATCAGCGGTGTTGAGTTAAGAGGTGACGCTACTGAATTATCCGCAGGTGCACCCAAAAAAGCGCCAGGCCAATCAGCAGCCGAATTTAGTAAAGCAATGGCCGACTGGCGTACTACTGTGCCGATGGATAAGTTCAAAGAGATAGGGAAGATGTTTAAGGATGCTGGTGTCACTATTTACGCTTACAAGCCAGTTGTATTCGGTACAGCTAATACCGACGGGGAAATTAATTACGCTTTCAGCGCCGCGAAAGCCTTAGGCGCAAATCACTGCAATTGTGAAATGCCGGAGCATAATGACGACCAAACCCAACGTATTGGCGACATTGCTAAAAAACACAAAATGCGTGTAGGCTATCACGCGCATACACAAGCTACCCCTGCCCTCTGGGATACTGCGATGGCACAATCTGAATACAATTGTATCAACCTGGATATCGGACATTACATTGCCGGTAACAACACCAACACGCTTGAGTTTATTGAAAAGAACCATGGCCGCATAACCAGCATGCACATCAAGGATCGTAAGGTAAACAACGGGCCCAATATGCCATGGGGCGATGGCGATACACCCATAAAAGATGTGCTGATGAAGAAAAATAAATACAAATTCCCGGCCACCATAGAACTTGAGTACAAAGTACCCGCCGATTCGACCGATGTGAAAGAAGTTGCTAAATGCCGCGATTATGCCGCGGCAATTTTGAGCGCTTAACTTCTTTTTGTCAATTATGAAAAAACCAGAATTGCCTTTTCAGTAGACTTTAGATTCCCTTTGTGCTGTCGCCTTATTGTAATACCCGAGGGTGTTGCCCGACCCAGCCCGATATTTCAACAAAAAGCAAAGGATAGTTTTTTTAGACCCTCTAAAAAATGGTTCGAAAAATCTCCACCTTGGGTAACACAAAGGATAAATCGATGTTTCGTCGGTTTGTCCTTTTTTATTGTACGTACCCCCTCCGAGCGAGAAACATGATGGACATTATTATTGAAACTTCCTCCCTGACCCACCGCTCCGTCAGCCACCACTTTTACCCGATTTATCAATCACTGGCAGACCGCCGAAATTCGAACCGCTTTTCGATGATTGGTCCAAAAGAATTGTATGCAGCCCTCGTGCACTCAGCAAAATCGACAACGCACCGTACAGTCCTGGAGGGAAGACAGTTGCCAGACCTTGGTGGTAAGCGAGGGGAAATTGCCGTCAGATAAATGCTACTGGTAATGGCCACCCTGGTCCATGCACCCGTGACCACCATTGTTTACAGTGTACGAAAACGGGCTTTCAACGGAATTTATGTATAATAAAATCTTATATTCAGGGTACTAATCAATCCTGGCAATGACTGATAGTCCTGTCATTACTGCTCAACCTCAAGCTGCAGGCAAACATAGCCGGCACCCCGTGTGGGTGCGGCTTACGCACTGGGTGATTACCCTCAGTTTCTTTGCGCTGCTGTACAGCGGAGTGGAAATTCTTATGGTGCATCCGAGACTATACTGGGGAGATGCCGGAAACGACCTGACCCCTGCGCTGTTTGAACTGCCCATCAGCAGGAACTACCACCACCAGGGCTGGGAAAAAGCACAACCCTTTTTTTCCTCTGCAAGTTCCCCGGTTAGTGCCAGCCGAACGTATGAGATCTTCAATCAAAACGGCTGGGGAAGGAGCCTGCATTTCCTGTCGGGATGGGTGCTTGTCCTTACGGGTTTGTGGTATCTGCTGTCCGGTATTTTTACCGGGCGTTTTAATCAGCGGCTCTTGCCGGAACGTAAAGAATTTAACCCAAGGTTATGGACAACCGATTTTATACGTCATTTCCATAAAGTGCCGCTTGTCCAGGAGGAGCGCTACGGTGTGCTCCAGAAATATACCTACCTCGCCGTAATCTTTCTTTTGTTTCCAATAGTTATTATGACGGGCTTTACCATGTCGCCGGCGATCACGGCCGCGTATCCTTTCCTGTTGACCCTGTTTGGCGGGCCCCAATCCGCCCGCACCATTCATTTCTTTGTTGCGTTGTTGCTGGTACTCTTCCTGGTAGCCCACGTGGTGATGGTGGCCCGTTCGGGATTTAAAATGCAAATGCGCAGCATGACAACCGGTAAATAATATGAAAAAGAAACACCTTATTACCCGCCGCAACGCGATCATGACGGGCTTAACCACCTTCGGGGGAATTTGGCTTACCGGCTGCATAAAGAAAGCGCCGCCAACCTATGGTAATATCCTGCGTATGGGCGATGCATTGACGTACACGGCACAGCGTACCCTGCTACCGGCACAATCCCTGGTGAAAGAATACCGGCACAGCGATATCTCTGCGTTTCCTGCTACGGGCACCACTAACCCCGGCGATCCCAACAGGCGTGGCGATTACGAGACTCCTTACAGTGATGCCTATGAGAAGTTACACAGCGGATCATTTACGGCCTGGCGCCTGTCCGTAGAAGGCAGCCTGACCCGGCCCACAACCTACGCGCTTGCCGACTTAAAGGCATTTGCTCCACGCAGCCAAATCACGCGGCATACCTGCGAAGAAGGCTGGACGGCCATTGCGGAATGGACGGGCGTACCGTTGCACACCTTACTCCACGAGTCCGGGCTGAGTAACAATGCCCGCTATGTTAATTTTTATGCTTATGATGGTTACATGGAAAGCATTGACTTACTGGATGCCCTGCACCCCCAAACTATCCTCGCTTATGGCATGAATGGCCAGGCCCTGCCGGTTGCACACGGCGCACCGGTCCGCCTCCGGGTAGAAACACAAATCGGTTATAAAAGCGTGAAATACCTGCAGCGGATTGTGGTCACCGATGAATTTGTAGACAACGGTGACACCGGCTGGTCATGGTATACCGGCATCTGACAATTTTTCAGGAAACAGCATCGGTATGTAACCGGCATAGGCATTCCAGGATAACCCGGTTATTGATAGCAGACCAATACATTAGCTACTAAACATACACGCGGGATGATCATCAATTCTCGCCGGAGCAAAACAGTGTTTTGCTGTGCACCGAAATGTCTTCTTTTGTGGTTGGGCTAAATGGAACCGGGTTACCATCGATGCCACCGCACTGCTGAATTACTTCGATCGTCAGGTTTTTACCCGCAATTTCCATCGCCATATCGGGCGAATTCAACCTCCCTTCTTTCACTTCAACATCACTGACCGTTTTCACGGCGTAACCAACGGCGGAGACTTCAAGCCCATATTGGTTACCTGTCTGAAGCGTTAATATATATCGCCCGTTCTGATCGGTGGTTGTGCCACCGCCAGCACCGACGGTCTTAATGCTGATACCTCCACGGGCTCATTCCTGGCATACAGTATTTTACCGGTAAGTTAACTGTGTTGCGCAAAAAAAGGGTATAATGCCAGGATGGCCAACAGCATGCTTTTCCCACACGTCGGAGTGTTTAGCCTCCGGCTAAAAAGGGGTGTCGTCAATCGCTCGCTAATGACCTATCAAGAAAGTGTTCCCACTACACCTATCAGTCAACTGCACCTGATAATCAACCGGCCCGACGTACTGTCCAGCCATACCGGCCCGTTGCGCTGTACATTTTTTTCGGCCCATTCCTTAATTTACCTACATTCACGGCAGTATTCTCACTCTGATTGGTTTAATTCTTCCTGCATACGTTCCCATGCCCATGAAGGCACGTATCAATACACGCATTGGTTATTGCATTTTTTACCTAACAAATGTTATGCTATGTGCAAACAGATCGCATTACCAGCATTCTTATGCTTCCTGGCCGTTCTGGTAATCACCAGCGGGTTTTCGCAACAGACCATGCAGGCCAGAAAGACGGCTTACAACAACTTCGTTAAGGAATACAGAAACAGCCCTTCAAAGCTCCAGGCACTGGCAAAACGTGATACTTTCGTTCATCCTTTCGCAGTAGTCGCAGCTAATTTCAAACAGCAAAAAATTTATCCTGACAAGGACGCTTTCGAACTCATCCAGGCCTTAAATCCTTCCCTGAAAATGAGTAGCCCCTCAGCCAGGATGAAATTCAAATCAACACTTATTGTCCCGAAGTTCACCCCCCCGAGCAGCGCCGTATCAGCAAGTTTTACAGCAGAGTACGCGATTGCCTCCGCTACGGACCCGGAGCTGAACGCTGCTTTTGAACGCAATACCGGCTACTTCAATAACATGATCACCGTTATGGCGCAAACTGAGAACCTGCCGTTTTCCAGGGGAATGTGGGATTCACTCAACCTGCTAAAAACCTACGCCCTACCGGCATTTAACGAGCACGCCGGACAGATCAGCAAAACCCAGATGACCTATATCAACAACGAACTGGCAACCCTGGTAAGGCTATTCGGGTTCATGCAGAAAAAATCCGCAAAGAAAATCAATACGGCTCCACCCGGTAATGATGAGGCCAGAAAATCATTTATTATCCAAGATCTTTTCAACCTGTCAAACGCCGGCCTCTGGTCGGTAATTTCTCCTTCAAAGAAAACGATCCGTCACACGGGCGCCGCGTCGGCAGTGAATGCCGCAATCCCTGATTACTTGGACCGCAAAGCAGGGCTCTTTGCGAAAAGGCCTTTTGTGTGTAATATCTATGTTTTCAAAATCGACCCGGCAACACAGGTTGCTGATTCTGTTCCGGTACCGGCTCGTTACGCCTTATGGCTGGGCAACAAAGGAAATTTTGATGATTTAATACCGGGATGTGATTCAACTGCGCTCGGGTTTCCCAAAAACGGCAATCTTGCTTCCACGCTCCCCGTTTCCATCGGGTTCGGCAGCTATATCATCATTATCAAAAACATCAGTACGGGCGCCCTCTTTACAAAAGAGGTCAGTCCTGGCACGGAAACCGAATTCGAACCCAACGACAACACCGTGCGCAAGATCATCTTTCTCGTCAGCCAGTAAAAGCCACCCATGTTCGAATTCCTTAAAGAACGCATTTCGATAATCTGCGCACTGGCCATCGGCACTGCCGGCGGCTGGAGCATGACCACCTTAATCACCGCTCCCGAACTAAAACCGAGACTGGTCACTATCTCTTTCGCCGTTGCCCTTGTAGTCAGCATACTGGTGTCCGTTTTCTTCCGGAAAAAACTCCGCACGGTTCCCGGCTACCTGTCCAAATCCCTTCGGCAACTGACCTGGCTGCTCATGGGCTTCGTGCTTTCGGTGTGTCTTTTCTTTATTGTTTATGATAGACTCACGATAGACACCCCTTCATTTGAAAGCATGCAAAAAACCGACACCGTGGTGGTCGTCAAAGGCCTCTACCACACCGATCGCGCAAATGCCTACGCCGACCGCCAGCTGAAAAAAAATCACCAATATCCAACTGACGACCTGCTGCTGAATGATTTTGGGTACGATCTCTCCATGGTGTGGAGCAACGACTCCAGGTCGTACGCCCGGCTGCTGTTACTCGTACTTTACACACTGGTAATCGCCCTCCTCGTTGCCGCAGTCAGTTTCGGTGCGGAAATCATTCTCCGTTATCAGTCGGAACCCGCCCCCTGATGCGAGGCCTTGAGGCTTCACCCGCCCACCGTGGATTAAACCATACCTGGCAGTCCTCCGATACGCCAAATCTTACAATGCCCTGCCACCCATACAGCGGGTGGCCCAGGCGGCAAAAGTGGTCGGGTGAACCGCGTCGCACCATCGATAACGTAAATACCCGCCACATCCGGCATCTGTACATGTCACGACCCTGCCGCCTTAACGGGGTCATTTTCCCGAAAGCAGGCTCATACACAGGGTCCCGGGTGGCGGCAGGCAGGCGCCCCGGACTGGATCCATCCACCCTGCCGCAAAGAACCATTCTCGCGATAGCGCTGTACGGAAATAATGGCGGTGCTTTGGGTACATCCGCAGTATTTCATGGCGGCAGCGTTGTGTCACTCCCTTCAACGGCAAACCACCTGTGAGCCTTGCCACGAGGAGGGGCCGGACGTAGCCGCGATTAAGAAACGGCTCAACGCTCGGCGGAAAATTTCGTGTTTTACAGCAACAGCCTTTCCCTGCCCACTCACCAGTCCGGGCCGGGCAACAGCTGCGAACCGTGGACCATACCGGCAAAAACAAATATACCGGCCTGGTAACTCATTGTTTTATAGCGTCCGAAGGAAAAAAAGACACGCCAGCCCCCATTCTTTTATCTTTACGTCACCCAGTTAGTGGCCTTGCAAGGTTCATCCCGCCCGGCAACGCAGACCGTTGATATGGGATGCTGCCAACCACAGGAAAAAAAGGCAGGAAAGTTACCGGGATGGCCATTGGGTGGCTGGAACTGTTGGGAACATTACTTTTTTACCGGCAACTTATCGATAGCCGCACCGTCTACAAACGCATACGTCATGGTTAATTCCGTACTGAAAAGAAATAATGTGAAAATTACCGGAAAGGGTTCCCGCGCACTCCTGCTTGCCCACGGATTCGGCTGCGACCAGCAGTCCTGGCGCTTCCTGACGGGTGGCCTGGAAGAACAGTACAAACTGGTTCTGTTTGATTATGTGGGCGCCGGGCAGTCTGACCTGTCGCAGTATAATTCTGAAAAATATGCCTCGCTCGATGGCTACGCACAGGATGTGCTGGACATTTGCGAAGCGCTGCAGCTGGAGGACGTCATCTTTATCGGTCACTCGGTAAGCAGTATGATCGGCCTGCTCGCCGCTATCAGGGAACCGCGGTATTTCAAGAAAATGATATTTATCGGACCCTCTGCCCGTTACCTGAATGCACCCGGCTACACCGGCGGCTTTGAGCGAGAACAACTCGAACAACTTTTCGAATCGATGGAAAATAATTATCTCGGCTGGTCAAGCGTAATGGCACCGGCCATCATGGGTAATCCCGACCGGCCGGAACTGGGAGACCTACTCACCAAAAGCTTTTGTTCCACCGATCCGAAAATTGCCCAGGAATTTGCCCGGGTCACATTTTTCTCAGACAACAGGAACGACCTTGAAAAATTAACCGTCGATAGCCTTACCCTGCAATGCAGTGACGACATCATCGCACCGGTTGTTGTGGGAGAATTTATCCGGGAACACGTCAGCCGGAATACTTTTCACCAGCTCCAGGCAACCGGTCATTGTCCCCACATCAGTGAGCCGGCTGAAACGCTTGCGGCGATTTTACCATACCTTAATAATTAACACCTGCTTATTGTCTTTCTCTCTCCCAAATAATAAGGATAAGGTCGAATCCCCGTTACAAGCGATATACAACAGCGCCCCGTGCGGAATCGTGACTTTTCAACCGGATGGGTTAATCCTGACAGCCAACCGTACCCTGCTGAACTGGATCCAGGCTACAGAAGATGAGGTGGTGGGACGGCGTAAGTTCTCTTCCGTTATTGCGCCCGGCGGTATCATTCACTACGAAATGTTTTTTCGCCCCCTGCTGGCCATGCACGGTTCGGTAACCGAAATAAACTATGACATCATCTCTGCTGACGGTGTACTGATGCCGGTGCTTGTTAATGCCGAAGCGGTGAAAAATGAAGCCGGGCATGTGGTTGCCATCAACGCAGTAGTGTTCAAAATTTCTGATCGCAAAAACTTTGAAAAAGAACTGGTGCTGGCCAAGAAACAGGCAGAGACGGAGGTCAGGCGCTTCCAGTTTCTCGCTGACCTTAACCCCGAAATTATCTGGACCGCCGGCCCGGACGGGGTGATCGACTACGTGAACCTGCGGTTCTATATCTATTTCAGCTACAGCAAAAAAAAGATCGGCATTCATTGGTTGCTTGCTGCATTGCACCCGGATGAACGAAGCAGCTGCATCAGCGCCTGGCAGGACGCGTTATCGACCGGCAACGATTTCAAGCTAAATCTCCGGTTGAGAAAGGCTGGCCATGTCTATGAATGGCACACGCTTAAGGCGAATGCATTTAAAAACGAAGAAGGCAACATTATCAAATGGGTCGGCAGTTGTGCCAATATCCAGGATTATATGATGGCCCTTAAAGAGAAAGATCAGTTTATCAGCATCGCCAGTCATGAACTGAAGACGCCTATGACCAGTCTCAAAGCAGCTACCCAGCTCATGGCCAAATTTCACCTCAGGCCACAATCAGACGGTTTTCCGTTGCTCATCGCCCAGGCCAATAAAAATGTAGACAAAGTAATCGCCTTAATTAATGACCTGCTCGATGTCACGCACATGAGTGAAGGCCAGTTGCATTTGCACAAGGAATTATGCAATCTCACCAGCCTGGTCAGGGAATGCCTCCATCCGACCGGCAGCGAAATACAGGATTTGTTTGTGATAACGGGCGATCCGGAGCTGATGGTATGGGCAGATCCGAACCGGGTAGAACAGGTCATTACCAATTTAATTAACAATGCCGTTAAATATGCGGCTGGCACCGGCACCATCCGCATTACGATTGACCACGATCAGTTCGAAGCGGTCGTATCCGTTCGAGACAACGGCCCGGGAATACCGCAGGAAAAACAGGCCCGGTTATTCGACCGCTTTTACCGCGCTGATAATGCGTCGGCCCATCACGGCCTAGGGCTTGGGCTGTTTATATGCGCTGAAATTATCAGGAAACATGGCGGGCGGATAGGGGTCTCCAGTGAAAATGACCAGGGCAGCAATTTCTGGTTTAGTCTGCCGCTTGGGGACGAACCAACTCATCAATTACACTATACATGATGGGCAGCTAAAAGCGGTTGCTGCAGTAAGGAGCTGAAAGATGCCCATGTTTCCGCTACAATTTCCCCGGCAGGCTGAATACGGTCGATGGCCGCGCAAACCTGGCCTGCTTCCAGTTCGCCATCCCGGAGATCCCCTTCAAACATGCCTTTTTTCGCCCTACCCCGGCCCAGCAAAACCTGCAATTCCTCCGGGGAAGCCCCCTTGTCTTCGGCGGTGGCCACTTCCCGGTAAAAGTCATTCTTTATCATGCGCACCGGCACCAGTTTTTTCATACTCAGCACCGTGTCACCTTCTTTGCTTCCGAGCAGCATTTCCTTGTAGGTGGGGTGGCAGGAAGCTTCATCGCTTAACATAAACCGCGTCCCCATCTGTACTCCCTCCGCCCCAAGCACCATCGCGGCAAGCATTTGTCTTCCACCCGCAATACCACCTGCAGCTATAACGGGGATGGACACTGCTTTTGCAACTGCCGGCACCAGGACCATGGTAGTGCTTTCTTCCCGCCCGTTGTGTCCACCGGCCTCAAATCCCTCCGCCACTACCGCATGGCAACCTGCCTGTTCGGCTTTAATGGCAAAACGGGTGCTGCTCACCACGTGCACAACAATGATTCCCTTGCTGCGGAGTAACCCGGTCCAGGTTAACGGGTTACCGGCCGACGTAAATACGATTGGCACCGCCTCCTCCGTAATGACGGCAATATGCTTTTCGATGTCTGGGTATAGCAGCGGCAGGTTTACCGCAAAATTACCGGCGGTGGCGACCCTGCACTTCCGGATGTGCTGGCGCAGCACATCCGGGTACATACTGCCACTGCCAATGATACCCAGGCCGCCGGCATTGCTTACCGCAGCAGCCAGCCGCCAGCCACTCACCCAAACCATACCAGCCTGGATGATGGGAAAACGAATTTGCAGCAACCGCGTTACCCGGTTAGTAAATTCCAGCATTACTTATATATTGAATGCTAAAGATACAGGCTTCATACAAACCGGGCAGCGCCAGACTGGGCGGGTGCACCGGGTGGGGGACCCCAAAAAAAGAGGCTGCCCCTGGCGGAGACAGCCTCTTTTAATTGGCTTATTACCTATTAATCCTTGAAGATTTGTTGTTCATCCCGATCTTCCACCTTTATTTTTCTCAGAAATGCATCGTAGCCGTCATCTTCGTGGTTGCTGTACACGCCGTAGGCATCGATGCTATATCCGATCATACCGTCATTGGCTTCGATCAGGTAGAGGACTGCATTATCGGAAGGATTGGATTCCCCTTCGAAGCGGTAAGTTTTGATAATGACGAGGTCTTCGGGATGGTAACACTTGCCATTGCCTGTTGTAAATCCTTCGGCCGACATGTTAAACTCATTATCCTGCCGCCTCATCCGCAGCTTTTCAAGTACATGGCTGAGGGTGGTCATTATTCCTGGATCGGTCATCATAATAATTGTTTTAGTGAATAGACGTTTTCATAGGTCGGGCAAAGCACATACCTTTTCTTTCATTACCCGGGGGTGGCATGTTCACAGGAGAACCTGATGATATGCTCTTGTTTGGGGACTGGCTAAGCCCGGAACGGGGAAATTATTCCCCATTATGCTGGTGAGATTCGTATACCCGTAACTTATTGTACAGTGTCTTGCGGTCAATTTTAAGGATATCGGCAGCCTTTGATTTATTAAAATTCACCTGTTTGAGTACGTTCATGATTGTTTCGTATTCCGCCTGTGATGCAGCGTTTTTCAAATCGAATGGCTGCTGCGAGGGCGCATGGGGTACATGGGAAACATGCGCCGGTGATTGGGTAAATGTTTCACTGCCGTCTTGCGAGTCATCCTTCAGCGGGTTATGCTGTGTCATTTCCCAGGGCAGCACCTTACTTCCGATAAGCGTACCGCTGCTGCTTAGCAGGGCTGCCCTTCGTATTACATTTCTAAACTCACGGAGATTACCCGGCCAGGAATAGTTGATGAACATTTGCATGACCTCTTCCTCGAAACCAGCAATTTCCTTATTCAGTTCATTGCAGGATTGTTTTAGGAAAAAATCAGCAAATAACGGGATGTCTTCTTTACGTTCGCGCAGCGGCGGAATATTGATGGAAAACTCGTTGAAACGGTGGTACAGGTCTTCCCGGAATTTACCTTTCCGGTAAGCTTCCTGCAGGTTTTCGTTGGAAGCGACGAGGATACGCACATCCGCATTAATTTCCTTATTACCTCCGACCCGCTTGAACTTTCTTTCCTGGATGACACGCAGCAGCGAGGCCTGGATATCAAGAGAAAGATTGGCCACTTCATCGAGAAATAGCGTACCGCCGTTGGCCACTTCAAACAACCCTTCTTTATCGCCTAATGCTCCCGTAAATGACCCTTTCATGTGTCCGAATAATTCACTTCCCACCAATTCCTTGGAGAGCGTTCCGCAGTCGAGCGCCACAAATGGCTTTTCACGGCGAATGCTCTGCAGGTGAATGGTTTTCGCCATAACTTCCTTACCCGTTCCGCTTTCGCCATACAGGATAATACTGTAATTGGTAGGGGCTACCAGTTCAATTTGTTTGTACAACTCCTTGGTAGTACCGGCTTTCCCTCGGAGAAACTCACCGTCATTATAGGCGGCACTGTTTGGCTTCTTTGCCGCCGAATTGTTACCGGCGGCGACCGGTTCCTGTAACGACTTGTTGATAACATTCAGCACCTCTTCCGGGATGAGCGGCTTAGTGATGTAATCGAAAGCCCCGTGTTTGATCACATCCACAGCAATCTTAATATCGGAATAGCCGGTAATGATGATTACAACGGCATGGGGGTTGATTGCCTTAATTTCTTTCAGTACCTCCCTGCCTTCCTTATCACCCAGGCGGAAATCGCAGAGCACCACATCGAAGTGCTGCTCTTTAAATTTAGCAATCCCCTTATTCCCGCTGTACGCCGCATCAGTTTCAAATCCTTTTCGTTGTAAAAACCTCCCCAGGAGGGTACACATATCCATATCGTCATCTATCAGGAGTATACGCTTCATATAATGCTAATTTGTACTGTTTTCTAAAATTACTTAATTTTTTCACTCAGCGGCTCTGTGCCTACTTCTATCTCCCGCGTTTTTATCCAGACGGCATAGTCATTGGGCGTGATTTCGCCTCCAAAGTGTTGGGCGTAAACCTTTGTGAATTCCGCGCCGAAATACAGGATTACAGCGCTATAATATACCCACAGCATGACAATAATAATTGAGCCAGCCGTTCCGTAAACGCTGGTCAGGTGGCTGTGTCCCAGATAATATCCAATGCAGAATTTCCCGACCATGAACAATATAGAGGTCGCTATCGAACCAATCGTTACGTCTTTCCACTTGATCCTTGCATCAGGCAAAACTTTAAAAATAATGCCAAAAAGAAGGGACACCAGGATAAACAGGATACAATTGTTGACCAGGTCAACCACATATACGCCATTATGCGGTAGAATTCGCAGCAACTGCCGGCTGAGTGCATCGACCAGGGTATTGAGCAGCAGCGATACCATCAGCAGGAATCCCAGACTGATAATGAGAGAAAAAGAGATCAGCCTGTTCAGGAGCATTTTCACCAACCCTCTTTTGGGTTTACTCTTGAGGTTCCATATAAAATTTATAGAATCCTGGATTTCACTGAATATGCCGGTGGCCCCAATCAGGAGGATGACCAGGCTCACCCCTGACGCAAAAAGGCTGTTACGGCTCAGGTGGATATTGGTAATCATTTCCTGGATCTGGATGGCTGCATCGTGCCCGAGCAACTGGTTGATCTGAGGGTATATTTCTCCCTGTACCGCTTCCTTTCCGAAAAAAAATCCGCTGAATGAAATGATGATGGCCAGGAACGGGGCGATGGAAAACACTGTGTAATAAGACAGTGAGGCACTGAATTTTAAAGCTTTATCATCTATAAAGTCATTGAATACCTGGTGGATAAATCGCAGCACAGGTTTCATTTTTGATCGCATGAGAAAAAAATAAAATTAGGTTGACTAACCGATAGCTGAGGCAAATTCTTTTTAATCTGCTACTTTCTCTGTCTCTGTAATTGAAAGAAGCGAAATAGCCTGCCAGATTTCCATGGATTCCCATTTTAAGAATAACAGCGTTACCAGTCAATCTTTGACATAACGCCATTTTACTGGCCGGTTTATTGCTGCAACTTTAAAAAAAAAGTACTTTCCTATAAACTTGCTGATGTGGAGATTTCTAATAAGACTGAACGCCTTAGTGTCTTAATTGTTGACGACGAAGTTGATATTTGCTTTCTGCTGAGCGGGATTTTACGGCAGAAAAATCTGCGTCCGTCTTTCGTAAATAACCTGGCGTCTGCGCGGCAATCCCTGCAAAAGGAAACCCCCTCCCTCCTTTTCCTGGATAACCATCTTCCCGATGGATTTGGCCTCGATTTTATCAGTTATATCAAAGCAACCTACCCGGGCGTTAAAATTATCATGATCACAGCGCACGATGGCCCCGCTGAAAGGAAAAAAGCTCAGGATGAGGGCGCCGACTATTTTATCAGCAAGCCCTTTAACCGCGAAATTATCGATGCTGCTATCCGGAGCGTACTGAACTGAACAACGTTCAAGCCAGGCTGTGAAAAAACAACCCCGTTTTTTACACAATTTTAGCTCAAAACCCTTTTTTTCAGGTCTTGTTGCGCCTGTTTTTTTTGGCTAAATCCTTGACTATTTCTTCATGGCAGTAAACCTGCAGATTTACCTACTTAAAACAAATAATTATGGAAAGCTGGAAATTGAAATTAAATGGTAACTGGAATGAAGTTAAGGGAAAGGCAAAAAAACAATACGGCGCATTAACAGATGATGACCTCACTTATGAGGACGGACAAGACGATCAGCTGGTGGGCCGAATCCAGAAAAAACTGGGCAAAACGAAAGATGAGGTGATCAAATGGATTGAAAGCCTGTGAAGTAGGTATAGTTACGCAATGAAATGCCTCCGAAACACGGGGGCTTTTCTTTGTTAGTCTACGAAATCAAGACAAATAATAAATGTCGTTCCCTTGCCCGGTTCACTTTCCGCCTGGATAGTTCCTTTATGGTTAAGAATGATATTCTGGGTATTGGTCAGGCCTAGGCCGTTACCTTTGTTTTTGCTGGTAAAATAGGGCTCAAAAAGACGACCCATGGACTCCTGGTCCATACCGGTGCCGTTATCGGCAATCTCGACCATACATTTGTTTCTTTCCGATTTAGTTACCAGTTTCAATACGCCTTTCCCCGGTTCCATCGCTTCAATGGCATTGACGATAATGTTGAGAAAAGCGATTTTAATTTTTTCTTTGTCGACTGCCACTTCGCACATATCCATACTGTACTGTTTTTCAACAGTGATATTGTACAGTTTAACCCGGTCATCGGCAAGCTGTAGTGCCTCGTCCAGCAGGGTGTTAATCGAGGTCTTCCCATAGGTTAATTCAGCAAACTTGGTTGAATTGAGCAAGTCCGTAATGAGCTGATTGATCCGGTTGCTGTTCCGCTGGATCATTTCAAATAAGATAGCACTGTCATCGGCCAGTCCGTCCTCGCCTTTCAACTGCTCCATCGCCAGGTTAATGTTGGTGAGCGGGTTGCGGACTTCGTGTGCTATTGTCCGGGCGATTCGGCCGGTAGCGGCAAATTTCTCCTGGCTGCGCATCTGTAACAATTCCCGGTTTGCATTCCTGAGTTCAAGTATACGCTGCCGCAGCTGGTCCTGGTATTGCTGCACTTTGCCGTCTGCTTCCGTCCGGGCCTTGTTTTCAAACATGTAGGTGATAAAACCAAATATCAGCAGCAGAAAGGCGAACAGCAGGGAGACAATGATAATGAACTTCAGTCTTAAGGATGTCGACTGAAAATTGCTTTTCTTAAGCGTAAGTTCTTTACCCTCGGCCAGCTGCATACGCAGTACCAGCCGGCGCAGCTGTTCCATCGTATGCTGGGCCTTGACAATCTTAGTTCTGAGGCTGTCACTAAGCTCAAAATTGTTATCCCGAAGTTCCCGGATACCCGAAGTAAGGAAATGAAATTTTTCACTGACGAGTTGCTCCAGGGTGTCAAGGCGTTCCAGCTGGAGGGGGTTATCCAGTTCGCGCCGGAGAAGTCCCTCCATGGAATCTACCCTGGCGCGGCTGCTGTAGTAGGGCCCAAGAAACCGGTCATCATGCATAATATAAAATCCCCTGGCTCCTGTTTCTCCATCCTTAACATCAGACAATATGGTTTCCAGGTGAGTGATGGTCTTGTTGGTGTGGTCGACAATCCCGGCCTGGTCAATCAGCCGCGCATTGGCATACAGGGTAATTACATAAGAAACCAGTAATATAAAAAACGCAGTGCCGTAGCCAACCCGGATGCGGTTATGAACTTTCAGCTTGTCTATAATTTTTTTCATGTATACCGATTAAGGGAGTTGGGGAATTTTTTCCCGATTCCCATCCCAATCCCACAAAAGTAACCCTGCCACGTCAAAATAAATCCGACAAAACATGGTATAAAAGTTGGGCACTTAAGAAAGGTTGGTTTGTTCCAGTTTCAACGATGTTTTACTCATAAAAAGCTTGCCATGATATTCTCCACCATGAATAAAATTCCCGCCTATGTGCTGGAGAAGCTGGACCTATTATTCCAATTGCTCAGGGAACGTAAGGCCGAATACGAAATTTTCGCAGGAAATGTAGCGGATAAAGCGCTAAAACGAACCGTATTGTCGCTGGCCCAGGAGACTAACCAGTATGCGATTGAACTTTCTCACCAGATTGAATCGATGGCAGGTATCAACCAAAAGAAATACGAGACGCCGGATGGCGCAACAGACAAGTTGAAACCGTTTTCGGAAGGCGTTTTTCAATTTACCGGCGAAAAGGACATTTTGAATTCCTGCGAAGTAAGTGAAACCAGGATGATTAAAGCCTACCGAAAAATATTAAACGAACCATTTCTTCATGACAACCTCAGGAAACTGATTCGATCGCAGCTGAATGGGATTACCTGTGCTTTCATGCAGGTTCGTCTTTTAAACACTTCATTGAGATAACGCATTATAGGTAGAGGGTTTTGATTTAGGGTAAAGAGGGTACTTGGTATCCTCTTTTTTTATGTACGGCTTATTTTCTACCGGCCATTTTTGCCACTAAATAAATGATGAGAACAATCACAGCGATTACCAGGATGACTCCTGTCCACATTCCGGCCTTGAAAATGCCTGCAATAGCGGCGCATCCCTGGACAGTCAAAAGCACCACTAATAAGAAAGCGCAGGCTGTCGTGTTATTTTTTATCATGGATTTGTAAATAAGCCTCCTAAAATACCGGTTACAAATGATCAGCGAGCCCACGGAAAATAGCGATATACAGCGCCACCTGTCCGTGCCGGAGCGAACCCGGCTTCCCATCTGCCTGCAGAACAGTCCATTTTTTCTTAACATATACCAGGGTAAAAAGAAATTTTCTGTTGTCTGCATAGATTTCAAAGTAATTCTTTCCCTGCTTCCGGTAGGTATGAAATCCGAAGCACATTAGTTGCCGCGCGTAGGCCGCACGGCACCAGGTGAGTGATTTACCGGAAATTTCCTGTGGTCCATCGACCTGGAAAATTCTTTTACCGAAGCTGACAGCAAGGTCGGTTTCACCCAAATCCTCTTCTATCCATGCCCCGCTTTCCACGTCAGTAAAGAATATATTCTGGTACCCATCCCCGAACAGGACATGATACTGGGTTTGAAACAGATTTTCCACCTCCGTTACTTGTGCCGAGCATACATCGTTATTTAACCTCATGTAAAAAATGTGTTCCATGGTATCAATATTTGCATCTGTTTCAGCCAGACTAATCTTTACGAAAAAGCCAGGTTACTTTTTTTGTATCCAGACAGATACCGAACCCGCAGCACAACGGAACTCACCAAACCCGTTTTCGTCAATCGTCACTTCTTCTCCGCACTTACCTAGGTAGTCAACAAATACTTTGCCTTTATTAGTCTCTCCCATTTCCATTTTTTTTGTTCCGGCGTCTCCGTTAGACATGAGGATGGCGCACCCTGACTGTTCGTTTTCCGCAAGACCTTCCCTCGTCCACCCGATGCAGTTTCCGTGATCGAAACAGTCGCGCTGCGTGCCATAGGCATAAAGCTTCCTGCAGAGGATGAGCTTGTCGAGATTTTCCACTACGGGAAGAAAAATCTCATACTCATTGCCGTCTGAGCCCTTGTCCTTATACGTTGCCCCATAAATATCGGGGTAAAAAACACACGGATAGCCCTGGTCGCGTAACAGGATAAGTGCATAAGCCAGCGGTTTAAACCAGGGCTCAACAGGTGCCTCCAGCGCCTGGAGTGGTTGCGTATCATGGTTGTCTACCACCGTTACCGCAAGGGCAGGCACCTGAGACAGCAGGGAATTGTCAAAAATGGTACGGAGGTCATAATCCTTACCACCCTTGGAAGCGTTGTGCAGGTTGTGGTGAAGGGCTGCATCGAATAAAGACATTTTCGCATTGGTGGCATCAATATACTTTAAAAGAAAAGGCAGGTTGCCGGGCGCCCAGTATTCGCCAACTGTAAAGATTTCTCTCTTGGTTGCCGCGCGTATATGGTCGAGCCATTCATTATAAAAGCGGGGAGAAATGTGCTTCACCGCATCAAGCCTCAGGCCATCGAATTCGACCTGGCTATGGTACCATTCACTCCATTTTTTCAATTCCTCCCGTACCGCAGGATTACGGAATTCAATATCTGTGTACATGAGGTAATCATAATTTCCTTTTTCCTCGTCAACCACATCCTCCCATCCCTCGCCATATTCGTTCAGGATGCTGTAAATGGCCGTTTCTTTTGTCAGGTTATCATAATCAACACCGGAAAAACAGGTGTAGTTCCATACAAAATCCGAATATTTGTTATTTCTGCCAGGGTGGGTGAATTTGGTGTACGCTTCAATTTCGATGGGTTCAGAAAGAAACGCATTCCTGTTTTCGGGGTCCACTTTCCGGGCTTTTACCCGCTCCGTTTCATCGGCGCCCGCCAGGTGATTAACAACAATATCTGCATATACCTGCAGACCAGCAGCTTTTGCGGCCTTCACCGCATCCACGTATTCATCTTTTGTTCCGTACTTGGTTCTCACCGAACCTTTCTGGTCAAACTCACCCAGATCATACAGATCGTAGACGTCATAACCCACGCTCATTCCGCCAGCATCGGCTTTGAAGGCCGGCGGCAGCCAAACCGCCGTGATGCCCATCTCTACCAGGGAAGCAGCATCCTTTTTTAGTTTGTTCCATAAACTGCCGTCGGGCGTAAAATACCAATGAAAATACTGGAGTATGGTTCCATTTTGCATATTGAAGGAAATTAAGGGGTTAGACTATTTAACCGGTCAGACGGATATTAAAACTCGTGTCTTAAAAAATTCGAAAAAACATAATATGATAATTATGCCATTATTCCCACGTGCTTTTTTGATGTTAAATCATCAAAAAGTTGATCATTTGGTAAACAAAATGTCTGAAAATCTGACAAATAATGCCACATGGGGAATTTTCTACACAACGCCCGCGATATGGTCCAATATTAACCAGACAAGTGCTGAAACGGTACAATAACCCATATCACTACACGATACGGGGTTCTGAAAACTTGGCAGTGTTTTGGCGTAACAGCCACTGAATACTTATTTATCAAACTAAAAAAGAATATTATGGCTTACACAAAAACATTAGTAGGATTCGTAGCGGGTGCTGCGGTTGGGATACTCGCGGGCATTTTACTTGCTCCTGAAAAAGGTTCCGAGACCCGCAAAAAGATCAGCAGGAAATCCGGCGATTTAAGTGATTCTCTGAAAGGCACCTTCAATGACTTTATTGATGGTTTGAAGGACTCTTACGGAAATGTGAAATCAGGTGCGCAGGACGCAGCTGAAAAAGGCAAATCGAAAATGAGCGATTTTAAAAGCGAAGCGAAAAATTCATTTTCTTAATACGCATGATCACCCGGCAAAACCATAAAATCATTCCAATGGATGCAGCGCCTAATACTCCGAATCATTTCGAATCACTGCTGTCCCAGGCAAGGGAATATGCAGACTCGAGGATTGCCTTACTTAAACTGAAATCAGCGGATAAGATTTCTGATTCCGCCTCAGATGTTGGATCAGCCCTCGTTATTATGCTGTTTATTGTAATTTTTTTGCTGGTGCTCACCGTTGGGCTCGCCCTGCTCATCGGCGAATGGCTCGGAAAAACCTATGACGGCTTTTTTGTCATGGCAGGAGTTTATGGTATTGCCGGGCTGATTGCGATTACAAACAGAAAGAAATTGATTAAAATGCCGATCTGCAATTTTGTAATCAATAAAATTTTAAATGATACAGAATGAAAGTCAGCTATACATCATCATCCTTGAAGGCGGAAATACTCGCCAGGCAGGCAAGTTGTTCGCGTCAGGAAGCCGAAATAAGACAGACGACAGGCGACCTGATAGAATCTTTGAAACCCGCGAATATTATAAGAAACACCTTCCGTAGCTCCCTGCGTTCACCGGGAGTTGGTCAGACCCTGCTGAAAGGTGGTCTTGGCCTGGCAGCAGGCTTCCTGTCTAAGCAACTTTTTGTCATGGGCTCGTCAAATATCATAAAAAAATCCATCGGCACCCTGGTAGAACTGGGCGTTGCGAAGGCGGTAGCCAATAACGCTAACCGGATTGCTCAAAAAGGGCTCCAGTTGTTCCACAAAGTGACGAATAAATCTACCTGAATTCCGCGTTTACGCCTTACCGGTGCGAACCGGGTGTAGATTAGATAAAATAAGGGGGTTACCCCTTTTTTTATCTAAAAAAATATGCTTTCTTTGCACTGTAGCAGGCCACCATCCCCCGCCTTTAACCTTAACGGCAGGAAACCTGGCAGTTGGACATCAGCGAGTGCCATTTTTTTATACTTATCGAGAATCTGACTTCTACATTCCTAAGAAAGGCTTTCTCTCAAATTTTTGCTGCCATATTTATTGACCAGACAGTTACATTAATTATGATTGATGCCCCGTCCCCATGCAACAAAAAATCAAGTTGGAAAAACCTGTTTTGGCTTGTAATTGGTATGATGCTCGTTTCCGGGACTTCATGTATTGACAGCAGGAAAACCAGTTACTTTAATGATATCCAGAATGGCATTTACAAAACCTCATTTGAAGCCGCGCAGCCTGTCATCCATAAAAATGACCTGCTGAGCATTTACGTTAGCAGTTTAAATGCTGAAGCGTCAATGATATATAATGCCCCGGGGATAGCCAATACGGTGTCAGCAAGCGCCAATGGTACCACTACCCAGAATGTTGGTTACCTGGTAAATGAAGAGGGAAATATCCAGTTTCCGGTTTTGGGAAACATAAAGGCGGACGGATTGACCATCAAGCAACTCAATGAGTCAATAACAGACAGTCTGCTGGCAAAAAAGTTGCTTATCGATCCGTTGGTGACCATTCGTTTTCTCAATTTCCGGGTTACAGTGCTCGGTGAAGTGGGAAAACCAACGGTTATTACCGTTCCAAATGAGAAGATAAGCATCCTGGAGGCGATTGGACTGGCTGGCGATTTGACGATTTATGGCAAGCGCAATAATGTGCTACTGATTCGGGAAGAAGAAGGAAAAAAACTTGTACACCGAATAGATTTGAATAATCCCGCCACACTTACATCGGCTTATTATTATTTAAAAAATAATGATGTTGTTTATGTGGAACCGGATAAAAATAAAATAGCCAGTGTGAGTAATTTCCGGCAGCTGTTGCCCGCTTTTATTTCGGCGCTTACGGTTGTGGCAATTATTGTGGACAGGATTATCAAATAATCTTTCCCCACAATAAATGGCGGTCATTTTTTTGTTTTCAATATCTCCTGAAAAGCTAATGCAGTGCTTTAAAGCTCTTATGTGTACCGGGGCGGACATGCTCGTTAGTAACTATTGAAAACAGAAAAAACATCCCTATGCAGCAGGAAATTACGCAGTGGTACCTGGTCTATACCAGGCCGAAGCTGGAAAAAAAAGTGGCTGATTATTTTAAAAGAAGAAACCTGGAGACTTTTTGTCCGCTGAATAAAATTCAGAAAAATGTCGGTGACGCAAGAAAATTTTCTTCAACCTTCCTTTTTCCATCCAGGGTTTTTGTGCGCCTGTCGGAAAACAACCTCGATTCGATAAAAAAAATCGACGGGATTATCAATTTTGTACACTGGCTGGGCAAACCTGCCAGGATCACAGAAAACGAAATAGTAACGATCCGTCATTTTGTTGAAGATTACCGGAACATCGCCCTTGAACAAACAGCCATCAACCCGGCCGATACCGTGAGAATGATAACCAGCCCTGTAATTTCGCAGAAGGGACAGGTGGTTTCAGTTAAAAATAAAACCGTGAAGGTGCTCCTTCCCTCGCTGGGTTATATTTTACTCGCAGAACCGGATGCGGCCCAGATGACTATCATCCCGGTTTCGAAAAAGGGCGGTATGGATCTGCAACCCAACCGGCTCGCTGCCATCTGATTTTACAATCAATTATCGCTTATCACCAACTGCAATTTAATGGAACAACAAGATAAAATTTACATAGCGGGTCACAACGGAATGGTAGGGTCTGCCATCCGGAGAAACCTGGAGAATAAAGGATTTACCAACCTGCTGTTGCGCAGTTCAAAGGAACTGGACTTGCGCGACCAGTCAGCCGTCCGCCAGTTTTTTGCTGAATCGCGCCCGGACTATGTATTCCTGGCTGCCGCTAAAGTGGGCGGCATAGTAGCCAATAATACCTATCGGGCGGATTTCCTGTACGAGAACCTGATGATCGAATCAAACGTCATTCACCAGTCCTGGCAATCTGGCGTAAAAAAACTCATGTTCCTCGGCAGTTCCTGTATTTATCCCCGGATGGCGCCGCAGCCGCTGAAGGAACAATACCTGCTGACCGGTCCGCTGGAAGAAACCAATGAACCGTACGCCATTGCAAAAATTGCCGGAATCAAGCTTTGCGAGGCTTACCGGGACCAGTATGGGGCAAACTTTATCAGTGTGATGCCCACTAACATGTACGGACGGGGAGATAACTACCATCCTACTAATTCACATGTACTTCCCGGGCTGATCCGGCGTTTTCATGATGCCAGGGATAAGGATGTCCCCATCGTTACTGTCTGGGGATCAGGGACGCCAAAACGGGAATTCCTGTTTGCCGATGACCTGGCTGAAGCCTGCTATTTCCTGATGCAGGCATACAATGAAAAAGAACTGGTGAATATCGGCACCGGGGAAGACCTGAGCATCGCCGAACTGGCCGGCCTGATCAAAGAGGTAACCGGCTATCCCGGCAAAATTGCATTTGACGCATCCAGGCCCGACGGCACCCCCCGCAAACTCATGGATGTGTCCAAGCTTCACCAGCTGGGCTGGCATCATCGCACGGAACTGAAAGAGGGGATTCAGCTGGCGTACCGGGATTTTCTGCAGCGTCATAAACACTCAGCGGAAAGTGAAGTTGCGTAACTCATGTCGTTGCGAATATGGTGATTAATTTGTATTCTTACGACGTAAAATATTACCCTGCCATTTAAAAGATTTAAAACTAAAAAGCAATTCATGAAAACAGCGTTGATAACAGGTATAACCGGCCAGGATGGCGCTTACCTGGCTGAATTTTTACTGGAAAAGGGATACGTGGTGCATGGAATAAAGAGGAGGAGCTCCCTGTTCAACACTGACCGTATCGACCACCTTTACCAGGATCCGCATGAGCGAAATCTCCGTTTTACCCTGCATTATGGCGATCTGACCGATTCTACCAACCTGATACGAATCATCCAGCTTACCCAGCCTGATGAAATTTATAATCTCGGGGCCATGAGCCACGTGAAAGTCAGTTTCGATACGCCGGAATATACAGCGAACGCCGATGGCATTGGTACGCTGCGGCTGCTCGAAGCTATTCGTATCCTTGGCCTGGAAAAGAAAACGAAGATTTACCAGGCTTCCACTTCCGAATTATATGGGCTGGTGCAGGAAGTGCCACAAAAAGAAAATACGCCATTTTATCCCCGCAGTCCGTACGCCGTAGCAAAAATGTACGCCTACTGGATAACGGTCAATTACCGCGAAGCTTACGGCATGTTTGCCTGCAATGGTATTCTATTCAACCATGAAAGCCCGCTCCGGGGAGAAACCTTTGTTACCCGTAAGATTACCCGTGCAGTATCAAAGATTGCGCTTGGCCTGCAGGAAAAATTGTATCTCGGCAATCTCGATGCCCAGCGCGACTGGGGCCATGCCAAAGATTACATCGAAGCCATGTGGCTGATCCTGCAGCAGGAAACACCTGAGGATTTTGTGATCGCCACCGGCGTCACAACCCGCGTGAGAGAATTTGTTCGGATGGCCTTTGCCGAGCTGGGCATCAGCATTGTTTTCCAGGGAGAAGGGGTTAAGGAAAAGGGTTATGTGGAGAAATGCAGCAATCCCGACTACCAGCTGGAAGAAGGCCTTGAAGTAGTATCCGTTGATCCACAGTATTTCAGGCCAACTGAAGTGGAGTTGCTGATCGGCGACCCCACAAAGGCCAATACCAAACTGGGGTGGAAACCGAAATATGATTTAGCGATGCTGGTAAAAGAAATGGTGGCTGCCGATACGGAGCATTTCTCGAAAGAAAAATTGCTCCGCGAAAACGGTTACCTGATCAAAAATCAGTTTGAATAATAACAGATCCAACACGTATGAATACCTGTAAAGGCGCGCGGCGTATGGGAATGACTTTTAAATTATCCACATTCCCTTCCGTTTGCCTCTCAGTTAACGTATGCCAGGGACGAGGATTGCATAAACAGGCCTGTTGTTTGTTTTACAGGGCTGAACGCTTCTTTTCCTGCAGCAACTGAAACCGCGTCACAGTATTAAACAAGTACCTAATGGCTACCAGAAAGTCAGACACATTCCTATCTTTTCCCGTTACAACCGGCACCTACGATGAGATCTTGAAAGAAATCATCGCCAGGAGTTACCGCGGCATTTCTTATAATGTATGTATTGCGAATGCCCACATGGTTGTTACCGCATGGCTGAAGAGCGATTTTGCGCCGGCAATACGTAAAGCCGATATCGTAACACCTGATGGACTGCCTGTAACCTGGGCCATGCGCCTTTTACTGGGCATCCGGCAGGAAAGAGTAGCCGGAATGGATTTGCTGCCGGATCTCATCAGCAAAGCGGAAGAAGAATCGATACCAGTATTTTTTTATGGCGGCACGCATGAGATGCTGAAAACAACTAGGAAATACCTGGATACCCATTACCCGAATCTCAATTTCGCCGGCGCCTATTGCCCGCCTTTCCGGGCACTGACAGAAAATGAGGAAAACCAGGTCGCCGATATAATCAATGAGTCAGGGGCCCGGATGGTTTTCGTAGTGCTGGGATGCCCCAAGCAGGAGAAATGGATGGATGCCATGAAACACAAGATATCCGCGGTGATGGTTGGAGTGGGTGGTGCCTTACCGGTAATGACCGGTATGCAGAAACGTGCTCCGCTATGGATGCAGCAATCCGGGCTCGAGTGGCTCTACCGCCTGGGCCAGGAACCGAAACGATTGTTTAAGCGTTATGCCGTCACCAATACCATTTTCCTGGCAATACTGGCGATGGAATTTGTAAAACTTAAAGTGATGCGGCTTAAACCAGTATTTCAGTAACGCCGGGGATGCCTTTTTTTAACCAAACTGTTTATGAATCGTCGATTTATCAGGTTTCTGCAGGCTTCCATAGCCGGTTTGGATTTACTCACACTGAACCTGGCGGTGTCCCTTACTTTTTTCTTTATCAATAGGATCCCGCAGGACTATATCAATTACTACTTTCACTTCTGGCTCTTCCTCAACACGTCCTGGCTGGTTCTCTGCTGGGCATCGGCAATCTACAACGAGTACCATATCATGTCCTTCGAAATATTTGCCCGCAAAACCATGCGGGTCTATATTTTCTGGGTGGCGGTGATCATGATGTACCTCTTCTTCTTTCGACAGAATGAGTTGTCGAGGATGTTCATCATCGGGGTGATCGTGGTGAGCGGAATGCTGATATTATTTAACCGTTTCATTTACCTGCTGCTCCGTCATTATTTCAGGCATGGCGAGCACCTGTCGAAGAAAGTACTGATCCTTGGTTATAATGAAACAGCCAAAAAACTTGCTTCCTACCTGGAAGAAGAGAGCCTCAACACCCAGATCATGGGCTTTTGCGAAGATGAGGGTAAGGTGAAAGAGCTTTCTAACTACCCCATCCTGTGCGACATTGACGGGGCCTTACGGGTATCAAAAAAACTGGATATCAATGAAATCTATTCTACCATATCTCCTGAGCAGGACCAGGTTATTTACGACCTCATGAAGCAGGCCGATCAGGAATGTATACGTTTCAGGCTGATACCCGATCTGAGCCTGTTTATCAAACAACCTGTTTATATCAATTACCTGCGTGATATGCCGGTGCTGTCTATGCGCAGTGAACCGCTGGATGATGTCAGCAGCCGCGGACGCAAACGTGCCTTCGACCTCGTTGTCAGTTTTTTTGTCATTGTCTTCATCCTCTCCTGGCTGGTGCCGCTGCTGGGGCTAATCATCTGGCTCGAATCAAAGGGTCCGGTATTCTTTACGCAGGAGAGAAGCGGGAGAGACAACAAAACCTTTAAGTGCCTGAAGTTCCGCAGTATGAAAGTTAACCAGGATGCCAATGTGCGCCAGGCAAGGCGTAACGATGAACGCATGACTAAAATCGGCAAATTCATGCGCCGTACCAGCCTGGATGAATTTCCCCAGTTCATTAACGTATTCAAAGGTGAGATGAGCATCGTGGGTCCGCGGCCGCATATGCTTCGCCACACGGAGGACTACTCCAAAATCATGGGTCAGTATATGGTCCGGCAATTCCTGAAACCGGGGGTTACAGGCTGGGCGCAGGTGCATGGATACCGCGGAGAAATAAAAGACGAGGAACAACTCGTAAAACGCATTGAACACGATATCTGGTACATGGAGAACTGGAACCTTTGGCTCGACATGCGAATCATGTACCTCACCGTATACCGCACGTTCCAGGGCGATAAAAATGCTTTCTGACGGACATGATTTGCCCGCCTTTACAGTTAGGACTGCTGCATCAAAACAAGGGCCTTATCAAGACTATTCTCCCAGAAAGGCACTTCTACGTTAAATACTGATTTGATTTTTGTTTTATCCAACCCGCTGTAGGAAGGCCTTTTAGCGGGCGTCGGATACGCCGCCGTCGGCACAGGCAGAACACGGCAGTTGGCATGAGTTTTCTGCGCGATGGCTGACGCGAAACCGTACCAACTGGTAATACCCTCATTGCTGAAATGATAAATACCTGGCTTCCATTCACCGGGATTCCTGGCAGCGGCGACGACCAGGGTAAGTAAGGCTGCGGCCAAATCGGGGGCATAGGTAGGTGAGCCAAGCTGATCATCAACCACGGAAACACTTTCGCGCTCCTTCATCAGCCGCAGCATTGTTTTTACAAAGTTGCCGCCATGTA
The DNA here is from genome assembly GCA_038229695.1 of Chitinophagales bacterium. Taxonomy (GTDB): domain Bacteria; phylum Bacteroidota; class Bacteroidia; order Chitinophagales; family Chitinophagaceae; genus JACMLD01. The sequence goes on from JBBROE010000032.1 coordinate 34,063, forward strand.
CGCTGTAGACCCAGGAGGTGCGGACGATGATGGCTGCCGGGCAATTTTCCGCGGCAAGCTGCTCCCCCTGCAATTTTGATTCCCCGTAAAAATTAACCGGGTCAACAGTATCCTCTTCCGTGTAGGGGCGGGCAGAATTGCCGGCAAATACATAGTCCGTGGAGATGTGAACAAAACGACAATTGAATGCAGTACAGGCTGCAGCCAGGGTACCGGCTGCCAGGCCATTGATCTGCATAGCCGCTTCACGTTCACTTTCGGCTTTGTCTACCGCCGTATAAGCCGCACAGTTAATACAATATGCAGGTCGCTGCTGTGCGAAATATTGGTTAACTGCTTCAGCCGAAGATATATCCAATGTGCTTTTTGACACGAAAACAAAACGGAGGCCGGGGTAGACAGGTGCCAGATCCTGCAATGTCCTTCCCAGCTGGCCGGCCGCACCCGTAACCAAAACCACAGGCTGATCCATAATATTATTTTTCGAAGACGAAATTATGCCTGCAGTCAGAAAACAAGGGATAGTGCCGGTCCTTCTCGGAAAGGACCATAACGTCCGCCGGTATCTGCCAGTTAATGGCCAGGAACGGATCATCGAATGCGACACCTCCCTCAGCTGTCTTCTGGTAAAGGCTGTCGCACTTATAAAAAACCTCGGCCGTTTCACTCAACACAGAATAGCCATGTGCAAAACCCCGGGGTACCAGCAACTGTTTTTTATTGGTTGCCGACAACTCTACGCTATAAACTTTGCCATAGGTGGGAGAACCAGCCCGGAGGTCAAGTACCACATCCAGGATCGATCCTTCCAGGGCGCGAATTAGTTTGGTTTGAGCATGAGGGGCCTGCTGAAAATGAAGTCCGCGTACCACGCCATACGTCGACCGGGCCTGGTTATCCTGCACGAAACGGTTCGCGAAAGCCGCGTGTTGCTGAAAAGTTTGTTCATTATAGGATTCAAAGAAATATCCCCGTTGATCGCCGTAAACAGCAGGCTCAAAGATGAGTAACCCGGGGAAGCCCGTATCAGTAAATGGCATGGTATTCAGCAGGATTTATTTATTGCAAATATAGGAGTAGGCCGGTGATAATTAATTACGGGGCATACTGGGCATCGTAGTAGTGCTGGTAATCGCCACTCGTGACATGGCTGATCCATTCTTCGTTGGCCAGGTACCAGTCCACTGTTTTTTCCAGTCCTTCTTCAAACTGCAAAGAAGGTGTCCACCCAAGCTCCGTGTTGAGGCGGGTGGCATCGATAGCATACCGCAGGTCATGACCGGGTCTGTCTTTTACATAGGTGATAAGTCCGGCGCTTGTCCCCTGCGGCCGATCGAGCTTGCGGTCCATGATACCACAAAGCAGGTGCACGATATCAATATTTTTCCATTCATTAACTCCCCCGATATTATACCGCCTTCCCGGCTTTCCCCGGTGATAAATAGTCTCGATCGCCCGCGCGTGGTCTTCCACGTAGAGCCAGTCTCTTACATTTTCCCCCTTACCATAGACCGGCAGGGGCTTATTGTTTTTGATGTTGATGATCATCAGGGGGATCAGCTTTTCCGGAAAATGATGTGACCCGTAATTGTTGGAGCAATTGCTGAGCAGTACCGGCAGCCCGTAAGTATCGGCATATGCCATCACAAAATGATCGGAAGCAGCCTTAGAAGCCGAATAGGGCGAATGCGGATCATAAGGGGATGTTTCAGTGAAAAATCCTTCTTTACCAAGCGAACCATACACTTCATCGGTCGAAACATGATAAAATCGCTTTCCTTCATAGTTCCCCTGCCAGCTTTTCCGGCAGGTATTAAGCAGGGTGACGGTACCCATCACATTCGTACGCACGAAAGCAAGCGGATCCATGATACTGCGATCTACATGACTCTCGGCTGCCAGGTGAACCACCCCGTCAAATGCATACTTTTCAAACAGTTCTTCCATCCTTGCCTCATCGGTAATGTCTCCCTTTTCAAAGATATAGTTGGGCATCCCTTCTATGTCTTTCAGATTTTCGAGATTGCCGGCATAGGTTAGGGCATCTACATTTACTATCCGGTAATCAGGGTACCGGTTTACAAACAGCCGGACAACATGTGACCCGATAAAACCGGCGCCGCCGGTGACCATGATGGTGGACTTAACAGTACTCATGCATTTTCTTCTGTTGGTAAGAAATCGTTACATCTGGCTCACAAATTCTTTCGGTTGCTTAACCAGTTCTTCGCGGGGCAGGGATTTGAAATATTCGTACGTTATCTTGAGTCCCTCGGAACGGCTGACCTTGGGTGCCCAACCCAGGATTTCTTTTGCGCGGCTGATATCTGGCTTACGCTGCTTGGGATCATCCTTTGGCAGGGGTTTATAGATAATTTTCTGGGTGGTGCCGGTCAGTTTAATGATCTCTTCAGCAAAGTCTTTCAGCGAAATTTCGTTCGGGTTGCCCACGTTCACCGGTAAGGTATAATCGCTCATCAGCAGGCGGTAAATTCCCTCCACCAGGTCATCCACATAACAAAAACTGCGGGTCTGGGAACCGTCACCGATCACGGTCAAATCTTCCCCGCGCAATGCCTGCCCGATAAATGCCGGGAGGGCCCTTCCGTCGTTGAGCCGCATCCTGGGGCCATAGG
>JBBROE010000033.1:0-36088 GCA_038229695.1 Chitinophagales bacterium
TCTACAAACGGGCAGGTGGTATTGTATTTTTCAATCCGGATACCTTTATCGCGTAACATTTTTTCCATCACCAGTGTGGTTCCGAATGCCGGTATCAGTACGATGTCATCCCCGGTGATGCTGTCAAAAGGGATCAGCTGCCGACCTCCCGTATCCTGGAGGAAACGGACGCCTCTTGCCTGCAGATCGGCGTTTACCTGCGTGTTGTGGATCATTTCGCTCAACAAAAAAATCCTTTTCCCGGGGTTATCGTCGATTGTTTTAAAGGCAATCTCGATAGCATTTTCTACACCGTAACAAAACCCGAAATGGCGGGCAAGGTAGATGTGCAGCGGACCAAAATCCAGCAGGAAAGGGGAAAAGTCTTTCTTTAATTTATCTTCCCGCTTCCTTTTGTTTTTGATTGCCGTGATGAGCGGGCTCCTGTAACTTACCGGTACATTGAATGTTTTCATAACCTTTCCGTGACAGCTGCAAAGGTACAAATACCCGAGCGTAGCCCACCGCTTCTGACCAGCAACCGGGTGGATTTTTACCGGGTTAACTGGCACAATAGATGAAACAATAATGCTATCTTTCTTCATTTAAAACCGTCAAACCGGCATATGGATCAATTTACAACGGTAGAATGGGCGCTGGACAGCAATATTTATGAAGTAAACCTGCGGCAGTACACAGTGGAAGGCACCTTTAATGCCTTTCTGAAGGAACTGCCCCGGCTGCGGGGTATGGGTATCGAGATCCTCTGGTTTATGCCCATCACACCCATCAGTAAAGACAGGCGGCTGGGCACCCTGGGCAGCTATTATGCCTGCAGCAGCTATGTGCAGACTAACCCGGAATACGGCACCCTTGCCGATTTTAAACAACTGGTGGCAGCTGCGCACCAGATGGGTTTCAAAGTGATCATCGACTGGGTCGCCAACCATACCGGCTGGGATCATGAATGGACCCTGTCGCACCCGGATTTTTACCGGCGGAACCTGGACGGTTTTTTCTTCGACTCACACGGTTGGGACGATGTGATCGATTTGAATTACGACAACGAAGCGTTGTGGACAGCCATGATTTCTGCCATGCAGTTTTGGCTTTCCGAATGTAATATCGATGGCTTTCGGTGTGACATGGCCATGCTGGTGCCGCTCGATTTCTGGAAGCGGGCACGCCGGGAGTTGGATCAGCCCAAAAAACTTTTCTGGCTGGCTGAATGCGAAGACATTGACTACCATGAAGCTTTCGACGCAACCTATAGCTGGAAATGGCTGCACAAAATGGAGGCGTATCACCGCGGGGAAACAGATATGAATGGTCTCCGGGAAGTACTTTCCTTTTATCATGAAACTTTCCCGGCTTCAGCCATCCGGGCTTTTTTTATTACCAATCACGACGAGAATTCACATAGCGGCAGCGAAGCGGAAAGACTGGGAACATCTGTAAAGGCATTCGCGGTATTGTGTGCCACCTGGAACGCGGTACCCCTCATCTACAGCGGCCAGGAAATGCCGAATGAAAAAAGGCTTAAATTTTTTGATAAGGATGCCATTGAATGGACCGGCACCTACGAATTACAGGACTTCTTCAGCACGTTGCTGCAGCTTCGGAAACAGAACCCTGCGCTGAAGGCTGGCTGTTGCGACACCGTTACCATAATGGTGGAGACTGACGCGCCGGACTTTATTTTCGCCTTCTTACGCCGGCATCTTCCGAGTGGGCATGAAGTGCTCGTCTTTCTCAACCTTTCCCATGAGAAGCGACCGCTGGTAACTGTGATGTCTCCAGAGGTTGATGGTATTTTCAGCAATGCGTTTACCCATGGCCGGCAGGATTTCAGCAGTGAAAAACAGGTCCGGCTTGATCCCTGGGCTTTCGAGGTGTACAGCCGGTAAGCGGGCGGCCTGCCATCAGCATAAAAAAAACCGGTGCTCGGACGCGCCGGTTTGTTTATTTTAAGGATGTACGTATTGCTTAGGTGCAGCAGAATTTTTCCCTGAAAATTAATTGTCGCTGCCCAGTTTGAGCGTAATCGGGTAATTGCCTTCATAGCCCGGATACACACCATCGAGCTGCACACTTGCGGCGGAACTTTTTTCGATCTCGCGGCGCAAATCATCGACAGTCAGCACCTCCTTGCCATTCACCTTGGTGATGACATAGTTGTCTTCTATTCTTGTTTTGCTAAAAGGTCCTTTCTCGTTGATCGATTTCACCCTTACACCACCCTTCAGCCCGTATTCTGTGGCATCTTTTTTATTCAGGGTTTCAAATTCTCCCAGTTTATCGAGCATCGAAGTTTTTACCACATCGGTGTTGCCACTGCTGTTTTTAAGGGTAACCTCAGTCGTCATTTCTTTTCCGTCATGGATATAGGTCACCTTGAGCCGATCGCCGGGGCGATAGATGGCAATCTGGCCCACGAGGTCTGCGCCGGAGTTGATCGCCGTGCCATTGATGCGGGTAATGAAATCGCCGTCTTTAATTCCTGCCGCGGCAGCGCCGCCATCTTTGGTTACACCGGTGATGTAAACACCGTCTCCGTCTTTGATGCCATTCTGTTTTTTCACTTCATCGCTAAGGTTAGTAGGTGCATAATTGATGCCGAGAAAGGCACGCTGCACGGTACCGAACTTCATGAGGTCGGCGGTGATTTTCTTGACAATGTTCACGGGAATGGTGAATGAATAGCCGGCATAGGAGCCGGTGGGAGAGGCGATGGCGGAGTTAATCCCTATTAGCTTTCCATCCGTATTAATAAGCGGGCCGCCGCTGTTACCGGGGTTGACGGCAGCATCGGTCTGTATAAATGATTCAATCGGCGTTTTGCTTTGCCGGCGGTTGATATCAAGCGTTCTTCCTTTTGCACTGATGATACCTGCGGTCACGGTGGCTTCAAGTGTAAGCGGATACCCTACCGCCAGTACCCACTGTCCAACCTGTGCCTCATCCGAATTTCCGTACAGCAGGAAGGGAAGTCCCTTAGCCTCAATTTTGATGATTGCCAGGTCGCTGCTGGGGTCGGTGGCCACCAGTTTGGCTTTAAAAGATTTTTGATTACTCAGCGTTACGTTGATGTCATCTGCGCCTTCAATAACGTGGTTGTTGGTTACGATATAACCATCTTCACTTACTATGGCCCCTGAACCGGAAGCCATTTGCGGAAGACTGCGGGCGCGATCACCGAACAGGTCGTCAAAGCCATCCCCGAAAATATCGGAGAAAGGATTTCGGCGGGGAAGGTTATTGGTGGTAACCGCATTCGTTTTCGTCTTGATGTGGACCGTGGCCGGAATCGCTGCGTTGGCAGCGGCGGTGAAGTCCTGCATCGCATTGTTCGCACCTGTTACCCCGTCAAACCGGGTATAATTAGATGGAATTTTGCCATTGGTCTGCGTGGCAGGCGACTGGTAAGTATACGTGTCGGTGTGGGTAATTTTGTTGTAGCCCCATACACTGCCCACGGCGGTGGAGGCGCTGATCAGCATGACAGCTGCTACCTGGCTTAGTTTCATATGTGTAAATTTAACTTGGTCTGTATGCTAAAATTGATGCCCGTTAACTGCACAAAATAACGAAGTCGCTACCCCTCGAATGTGCCGCTCCTGTGGTTTAACAAATGTTTGACCAAAGTGTTAACCAAATTTACAATTTTCAAACCAGCGCCGCAATGATTTTAACGGCGGGACAAGGCCGGTTATTGCTTCTTTTTTGGCAGGTAATCCGGCTAACGCCCTGTCATGTGACAGCAGCGGACCAGTTTGATTACAGGCCGGTGAGGAAGGCCATCGTATCGGTACCATCGGCAAAATCGGTCAGCCCCGGTCGCTGGGCAGTGCCGAACGGCACGTTTTTTTCGCCGATGATGCACTGGATATCGGGGTTGTGGGTCAGTGCGGCGGTCGCATTTTCCCTGTCCTGGTAAAATTGGTAATGGAGAAGGCTGATGGGTGAGAAAACCGCGGGTTCTTCAACCAGCAGGATTTCTCCGTTAGACATATAGACTTTGTTGTTGAGCAGCAGGATGGCGAGCTGGTAATCGTAGTTGTTTTTGTACTTGGCGTGATCGGCAAACCAGTCGTATTTTTTAAATGCATTTAGCATCGGTACAAAATCATATCGCTCCGGTACAAGCAACTGTGTGGCATTGCGGCAGCCGAGGCCGAAATAAAGATGTACGTCATCAGCAAGTCTTCCCAGGTCGGAGGCGGACTCCCTGCCGGTAAGGACAGCCACGGAAGTCCGGTTCCGCCGGATGATATGGGGGTATTTTGCGAAATAATAGTCGAAATACCGGCCGGAGTTATTGCTGCCGGTGGCAATATAGGCATCGCAGCCTTTGAGCAGGTCTGCCTGTACCGTGAGTTCCGTAGTCGCCGGTGCCCATTCGGCCATTTTCCGCAACAAGTGTGTAAACAAAACAGCATCGCGGGAGGAAGGCTTCACCCTGGCGCGGTGCCCGCAAAGGAAGATGCAGAGCCAGTCGTGAAAGCCGACCAGCGGAATATTGCCGGCCATAACGAGCCCCACCGTTTTCGCGTTGGGCTGTATTGCAGGCAGTTGATACCTGCCGGCAAAGGTCGCGAGCTTTACAGGGTCAAGAAATTCGCTGGCGATGGATTGCACGGCGAGATCAGTAAAAGCCGGAACGAACCAGCCGTTGTGCTGGCCTGCGCGCATTTTTACCCCCATCCATTCCGGGTCGTCAGACCGCAAATAATTCCCCAGTTTCACTAATAAATCAATACGTTCTTGTAAATTCATCGGGCAGTATTAAATTTGCGCGTAAAGTTACCTGTAATCAATCCAAAAAAATATATCCGTCATGGCTATAAAAATTACTGAAGAATGCATTAACTGCGGAGCCTGCGAACCTGAATGCCCTAATAATGCCATTTATGAGGGCGGCGTGGAATGGGCAATCTCCGACGGGACCACCGTGAAAGGCCAGTTCACCCTGTTGGATGGCTCGGTAGTTGACGCCGGCCAGAAAAACGCGCCGGTCAGCGTAGATACCTATTATATTACCCCCAACAAATGCACGGAGTGCCAGGGATTCCACGAAGAGCCGCAGTGTGCGGCGGTCTGCCCGGTCGACTGCTGTGTACCCGACGAGATGTACCGCGAAACGGTGGATGAACTGATGCTGAAAAAGGAGAAACTGCATATCTGAGTGTGCAAAACTTTATGGGGATAAAACCTGCCTCGTCGTGAAATTTATTTACCTTAAAGTCTCAAAGAAGTTCTACCTGTAGCGAGAGCTACACTACATAAGCGGGTGATATGTTCCGCTGGAAATCTGGTGAAGGGGATATTTAACCCTTCACCTTTTTTGTGCGTAAAATGCCGGCGCACAGGGCTCGTTTTTTTTCGCTGATGCTGCTTAACGAAACGCTATAATTTACTCCTCTCTTTTAGGTTCTGGATTTTTTAGCCAATATTTGCGCTACGGATAAAATACCGATGCCGTAATTTTCAGTATGACCCAGTTTCCCTGTATTGCATTTGTCACCGGCGGTTATTCCGGTGAAGCTCAAATTTCTTATAAAAGCGCTGAAACCATCAGCCTTCATTTGGATACTTCGCTGTTCAGGGTTTATAAAATCGACATCACGCCCAGCGGGTGGTTTTATATTTCGCCTGCCGGGGATAAAACTGCCGTAGACCGCAATGATTTCTCGGTAACCACGGAGGGATCGACGATCCGGTTTGACGCCGTGTTCATCGGTATCCATGGCAGCCCGGGGGAAGATGGAAAGCTGCAGGGCTATTTTGACATGATGGGCATACCGTACACCACCTGCGACGCTGCGGTCTCCGCCCTTACCTTCAATAAACGGTATACGGTGGCGGTGGCTGCCTTTTCGGGTATTTCGGTGGCCCGCTCGGTGATATTGTTCAGGGACAGGTACCGGGGCGTGGAAGAAGTGACCGGCCCACTCAGTTTCCCGGTTTTTGTAAAACCGAATAACGGGGGCTCGAGCATAGGGATGTCCCGCGTGAATGATAAAAGCGGGGATATCGCCGGGGCCATTGAGAAGGCTTTCCGGGAAGACAGCCAGGTGCTGGTAGAAGAATTTATTGCAGGGCGGGAATTCACCATCGGCGTATTCAGGAGTAAGGGAGAAATAATTACCCTGCCTTTTACGGAAATTAAAACGAAGAAAGAGTTCTTTGATTTTGAGGCGAAGTATACCGCCGGTTTTACGGATGAGATAACCCCGGCCGTTGTGGAAGACAGCATCGCCGAAAAGGTGCGGGCTGCCGCAAGGAAGGTGTACGGGGTATTCAACTGCCGGGGTGTTGTACGAATCGATTTTATTTATAACGAGGAGAAGGCCGAGCCGTTCCTGCTGGAGATCAATACGGTTCCCGGGCAGACATCTGCCAGCCTGGTGCCACAGCAGGTCGCCGCCATGGGATGGCAGCTAAAGGATTTTTATACGGCGCTGATCAGGGAAGCGCTGGAGCAATCACCGGCTGCCGTATCCTGATTCGCTTTTCCGCATGCACATGATTTTATCACGTTAAACTATCCCGTGTTTCAATTCATTACCAAAAAACCACTCTGGGCCAACGTTTTGTTTGCCATCGGCCTCATTACTGTGCTCCTTCTTCTGTTCATGGTCTCGCTGAACTGGATAACCCATCATGGTAAAATCCTGAAGATACCCCAGGTCGCCGGTAAAACTTTCGCCGAAGCCCGCGTCCAGCTGGAGAAACAGGGATTCGACGTCGTTATCCAGGACTCGGTTTATGTGGATACCCTGCCTCCGCTTACGGTGGTGCGGCAATTTCCGGAAGCTGATGCGGAAGTGAAGATTAACCGCAGTGTTTACCTGACCATCAACCGGGCGGTTCCGCCGCTGATACAAATGCCACAACTGGTCGGCCAGAGCTTTCGCAGTGCGGCTATCATCCTGAAGCAGACAGGCCTGAAATTGGGCGATACCACCTATGTCCCAGACTTTGCCCGCAATTCCATTAAAAAACAGTTGTACAACGGCAGGGAAATCACCTTCGGTACAAAAGTCCCTACCGGTGCTAAAATAGATTTGGTGATCAGTAACGGTATTTCAGATGTAGACATGTCTGTACCCAACCTCATAGGAATGACGTTCGGCGATGCAAAAGTGTTGATGGAAAGCCAGAACCTGGAATTCGGGGCAAAAATTTTTGACAGTGGCGTGCAGGATTCCACCAATGCCTACATTTACTGGCAGAGCCCGGCACGAAAAACGGAAGACAACCAGGTGAACCGTATTCACCCCGGCCAGCTGATCGATATCAGGTGCAGTGCGGAAAAGCCGCAGCAGGACACCACCACCCATCCCCAACCGGCCCCGGGCACTGAAAAACAATAAAATAAGCGGTATGACAAATATTACTGTAGAACAACTGAAAGAAAGAATGGACAACGGGGAAAAGATAAACCTTGTTGATGTTCGCGAACCGAACGAGAATCAGGAGTTTAATATCGGGGGGCGGCTGGTGCCATTGGGTAAAATTCAGTCGATGCAGGCCGAAGACCTCGATGACCTGATGGAACAGGAAGTTGTTCTCTATTGCCGCAGCGGCAAAAGAAGCGCCAGTGCGGCACTTTTTTTAGAAAGTATGGGCTTCAAAAATACCGTAAATCTGGATGGCGGTATGCTGGCCTGGACAGACAAATTTGGCCGTGGGTAACGGCTATCCCCAACCGTAAAATCCGTTTCCTGCTGCCTTGTGCTTTCCCCCGTAGAAAACCCGCCTTTTTCGCCCGGATAAGGGTGCCCCGGTATTGTTCGTATACCGGGGCTACTGATTAAAATTTCATGTTTACGGCAAACATCAGGTTCCTACCTGCCATCGGGAAATAGAAATTTTCCCGCACCAGCGATTTATCATACATGTAGCTGTAGGTATAGCCATTGCTCTCGTACATGCGGTTCCAGATATTATTCATCCGCGCTACCAGCACAATCTCCCGCGCAAATTTCACTGGAAGGCTGTATTGCAGGGTAAAGTCCTGCACGGTATAGTCGCTGATGCTTTTGGCATTGCTACCCGTGTTGTCGAGGTATTGCCTGCCGCTGTAACGCAGGCCGGTATTGATCTCGGCATGGGGAAACGGAAAATAGCTGATCAGGCCGGAAGCCGTTACCGCCGGTGAAAACGCCAGTGGCGTTTTGGAAAAATACGCGGTATCCTGTTGCAGCAGGTTAAACGAGGCATCATAGTGAGGGGTGTAGTCGTAGAAATTGTTAATCCGGTTTTCACTCACGGTGAAATTTCCGCTCACCTGCAGCTGGCTGTTGATTTGATAACGACCCTGCACTTCGATACCGGCGCGGTAACTCGACGGCGTGTTAATGCGGAGTGCATTACCGACATCGTTAATTTTTCCCGTGAGGATCAGCTGATCGTGGTACTGCATATAATACCCGTTGATGCCCCATGAATAACGGAAGCCATGTTCTTCCACACCCAGTTCAAGGTCGCGGAGCTGCTCCGGCTTCGGTACGATCCCGCCAGCCCCTGTCTCATAATCATCCCGGTTGGGCTCTTTGTTGGCTATGGCCAGGGATGCGTAGTATTGCATCGTACCCGCAGTGTATGTAATTCCGGCTTTCGGGTTAAAAAAATGATAGGTTTTGTTTACCTGCAAATCCGGGAAATTCTTCGTGCCGTTGATGCGGTAGTCGACCCGCCGGTATTGAAGGTCGGCCATCACGGCCAGTTGCGGGGTGATGTTGTACTGGTATTTGGTATAAAGGTTGAAGTCTTTTTTTACGGCAGTGTGGTAGTACCATTCATAATCTTTTGGGGCCCCGTTGGCCGCCCAGACGATATTGCCATAGTGTTTGCCATCGTACTCGTTCCATCCTCCACCTGCGCTGAATTGTCCTTTTTCACCATTGTGAAGCAGGGAGAATATAGTTCCGTAAAGATTGTTATCGAGCCACAGGCGGCGGACCAAGTCGGTATACGAAACCGTGGTGGTGCCGAAGACCTGGTCGGGCAGGCCGTAACTGCTGTAGGCGGCGCCGGTTTTATATTCTTCATAATATCCCTTGCCTTTAGACAGGTAAAGCGCGGTGTTGAGTATCCAGTTACCGTTGAACCGGTGATTGAAAAATAACTGGTAATGATCCTGCTGGTAGTTGTCGGTCTGGTTCGGGTAAGTGAAAACGTTGTAGCGGCGCGGATTGCTGTTAAAAAGGTTCAGCGAATCGGCCGTGTTGAAATAGAGGTAACCCTGGTTGTTAAAATAATGCTCGAGCAGGCTGTCCTTATTATAAAAAAGCTTGTATTCGGGGATGCCATTCCAGGCCTGGTAAGTTTTCTCGGTGCCGGTGATGATATTGAAACGTAGGGAAGATTTCTTTGTCAGCCAGGCTGCGCTGGCATAGATGCTTTTCAGGTTGGTGTTGCTGCGGTCGATGAAGCCATCGCTGGAAATCCTGGACAACCGGGCGTCAAAAGTAAAATGGTCATGCAGCAGGCCGGTCCCGAACCTAATCGTGTTTTTCAGGGTGTTGAATGAACCTGCGCTGGTATTGATCTCCGCGTAGGCCTTCTCATTCACCTCATTTGTGCTGAGGCTGATCCCTGCACCGAATGCGCCCGCACCGTTGGAAGAGGGGCCGACTCCGCGTGTCACCTGTACGCTTGTGAGCGAGGAGCTGAGATCGGGCAGGTCCACGAAGTAAGTGCCCTGGCTTTCTGCATCGTTGTAAGGTATACCGTTGAGGGTAACATTGATGCGGGTGGCATCGGTTCCCCGGATACGGATTCCCGTGTAGCCGATACCGTTACCGGCATCTGAATTGATGGTGACCGAGGGCGTCATACTGAGCAGGAATGGAAGGTCCTGCCCCAGGTTCTCCTTTTCAATATCTTTTTTACCAAGGTTTGTTTTGGCAAAAGGAGCGTTGTTGCCGGCCCGCAGCGCTTTTATTTCCACGGTTTCCATCATCAGCGGCTGGTGCTGCAAGATCATATGTACGGTGGTCTGTAACGGCAGCACTGTGTCGGTTGCCCGAAATCCGACGCTGCTGATATGCACCCTGGCGGTACCAGCCCGTGCCGTTTTAAGGACCAGCCGGCCTTCGGCATTTGCCTGGAAAAGCCCGGAACCGGCTACCTCCACGGTGGCATTGGGAAGGGGATGACCGCTGCTGTCGGTGATAAAGATGCGCGTAGCAGCCTGGCTAAAAACCAACTGATGTACGGTCAAAAAAACAAAAAGGGAAAGCCATTTCATGTTCAGCATTTTTCTGTTTTCCCCCGCGGATGCCGGCGAAAGGAAAATGGGTTAATAATGACAGGAAATAATGCTGTGCTGAAAAGAGGAGAGAACATGGACCGGTTCACCTTCCCTGCGCAGGCATTACCCTGATCAGGTTCTACGGGTATTTCTCAGCCGTCCTGGTATAAAGGACAGCACCCCGAGGAACTGCTCCGCAAAAAAAATGTGGAGCACTGCAAAGATATAATGAAATGCAAAGTGCTGTTAAAATTTTTATGGCGGCTGGCTGGATGGTACTGCCGGATGAAACAAGTGGTGTTTTTCAGCCTGGAGTGCTTGCTAAATAAGGGTTCGGGCGGTACACCTGTTACCGGGGCGGCATTTTATTTGGATTGTAAAGCAATTGTACCTTACATTTGCAGCCCACACATCGCGAAGTAGAGCAGCGGTAGCTCGTCGGGCTCATAACCCGAAGGTCGGAGGTTCGATCCCTCCCTTCGCAACAAGGAAAGCTCACCCGGACGGTGGGCTTTTTTTATGCCTACATTTGCCGTTACGGGGAAAACCTACGGCTTGCGGGTATGATACAGCGCATTATGAAAGCAGGATTTGTAAATATTTTTGGTAAGCCAAATGCGGGCAAAAGCACCCTGCTGAACGCCCTGCTCGGGGAAAAGCTGGCCATAACCTCTGCCAAAGTACAAACCACCCGGCACCGGATAAAGGGCATCATCACCACCGACGATTACCAGCTGATTATCTCGGACACACCGGGGATCATCGAACCAAAATACAAGCTGCATGAAAAAATGATGCTGGCGGTTAAGGAAGCGCTGGAAGATGCGGATGCAGCCATACTCCTGCATGATCTTACTGAGCCCGATACAACAGCAACTGATGCGGTATTCAAAAAACTGAAGCTGGCCGTTCCTGTTCTCGTCGTGTGTAATAAATCGGATAAGGCAGGCGCTGAAAAGACGGCCGCTGCGCTCCGGTTCTTCGCATCCCAGACCTATTGTGATGCCGCTATCGCCGTGTCGGCGATCAGTGGCAAAGGCGTAAAGGAACTGCTCGAAAAAATAACCACCCTGCTACCGGAAGGCGAACCTTTTTTTCCCGCCGATGAGGTAACCGATCTGCCGGTTCGTTTTTTTGTGGCCGAGATGATCAGGGAAAAGGTCTATGAGCTGTACGAAGAGGAAGTACCGTATCATACCACGGTGCTGGTAAGGGAATTTAAGGAGAAGACAACACTGGTGAAGATCCAGGCAGATATTGTTGTCCAGCGGGATACGCAGAAAGGCATCATCCTGGGTGAAAAGGGGCAGGGTATTAAAACACTCGGCACTGCCGCCCGGCTGGAGATAGAGCGGTTTTTAGGCAGGAAGATATTCCTTGAACTGTTTGTAAAAGTGAAGCCGAAATGGCGCGACAATGAAACACACCTCAAGGAATATGGCTATCATTAGGCCGCGGAATTTTAATCACGGGCTGGCGGGCAGCCGGCCCGGCCATAACAGGCATATATACAGTAAAGCATTATGAACGGATACACAGTGGCCATCGTGGGCCGGCCAAACGTTGGCAAAAGCACTTTCTTCAACCGCATGCTGGAGCAACGCAAGGCAATCGTAGATGACATCAGCGGGGTGACCCGGGACCGGCAATACGGGATAACCGACTGGAACGGGAAGTCCTTCAACGTCGTGGACACCGGTGGCTTCGTGCCGGAGAGCCGGGACATATTCGAGAGAGAAATCAAAAAGCAGGTGCTGGTGGCCATCGAAGAGGCCGACGCCATGGTCTTTGTGACCGATTGTTCCAGCGGCATAACAGAGCTGGATGAATCCATGGCGACTGTCTTGCGGAGAACCTCCAAGCCGGTATACCTCGTCGTAAATAAAGTGGACAACCACGAACGGTTGCTTGAAGCCACGGAATTTTATAGCCTCGGTTTTGAATTTATCTTTTTCCTTTCGGCCATGACCGGCAGCGGCACGGGCGAATTGCTCGATGCCATCACCGCGGCCATTCCCGCAGAAGAGGAAAATGCGATAGGAGAGGGAGAAGGCCTGCCGAAATTTGCTATCATCGGGCAGCCCAACGTAGGCAAATCCTCCCTCCTCAACGCACTTATCGGGCAGGAACGCACCATCGTCAGTGAGGTGGCTGGCACCACCCGGGATACGATCCACACCCATTACAAGCTGTTTCAGAAAGAATTTATACTCATTGATACAGCAGGTGTACGTAAGAAGTCCAGCGTCATGGAAGACCTGGAATTTTATTCGGTCATCCGCGCGATCAAGGCGATGGATGAAGCCGATGTATGCCTGCTGATGCTCGATGCGGCAAAAGGGATTACCGCGCAGGACATCAACATTTTCAGCCTGGCAGCCAGGAAAGGCAAGGGCATTGTACTGCTGGTGAATAAGTGGGACCTGATGGAAAAGGCCACCAACACCGCCCGTGATTATGAGAAGGATTTGAAAGAGCGCATCGCGCCTTTTACCGATATTCCGGTATTGTTTATTTCAGTGAAAGACAAACTGCGGATCTTTAAGGCGATTGAACTGGCGCTGGAAGTGTACGACAACAGGAATAAAAAAATTCCCACCTCCGCCCTGAACGACGTTATCCAGGAAGCGGTACGCACCTATCACGCCCCGGTTGTGCGCGGTCACGCCATCAGCATCAAGTATGTCTCCCAGCTGCCGACGCCGGTGCCTTCGTTCGCTTTTTTCTGCAACTTTCCCGATGATATCAAACAGCCCTACAAGAATTACCTGGAAAACCGGCTGCGCGAAAAATTTAATTTTTCCGGTGTGCCCGTTCGCATTTTTTTCCGAAAAAAATAATCTGGTCGCTAACACTCCACGAACTTATCAATCTCCCGCCGGGAGATTTTTTTTGCTGTCAACCCCTGCTGAACCCCGTTAAAATACTACCCCGGCCCGTGGTATCGGGCGTTGCCACCGCTTGTTCCAAAGCTACCTTGCTGCTTTACTAAAAGCTCCCGGTCATGCTCAAGTGTCTTTTTGCCATCGGCTACCAGGCCACCCTGCATAGTTTATGCATTATCCTTCCGCTGTTGCTCCTGATGTCCACTTACGCAACCGCGCAGCTGCGCTGGACGGGCGATGCCAATGACAGTCTCTGGGCCACTGCCGCCAACTGGGAAGGCGGGCAGCTCCCCCTGTCCACCGATAATGTGTTATTTGATAACAGCCGCAACCCGGCAAATTATACGGTCTACCTTCCTTCCGGCAGCAGCGGTATCACGGTAAAGAATATGCGCATATCTCCGTCCGTCGGGAATAGTATCCGCGTGGTCATACCCCCGGGCAATACGGCCGTGCCGGCACTGGCGGCCACCGCCCCGGTATACGGCATCATCATCGACAGCGCCGGCCAGCTGTTCAATTCCTCGGGGGCAACTGCCGGTAATACGGTCGTCGTAACCGACTCCATACGAATTAATAACGGTGGTGGCTACACGCAGCATTCGCGGTCGGCGCACGCAGCCCTGGTCACCCTGCTCTCCCGGATGCCGGGCACGGAAAAAGGGGTCTTTACCTTTGATGTGCCGGGCGGTGGCTATACGTTCGCTGCCACCAATAGAGTATACGGCTCCCTCGTATTTAAATCCGATGCGTCTGGCGGAATCCAGTCGTATGCGGCCAGCGCTGCCAGTCCCCTGGTCATCAGCGGGGACCTGGAAATTCACCCGGGCGTAACCATCAACCTGTCTGTCAGCGCCAGCACCACCATCGGCGGCAGGCTGGAACAGCAGGGTGGGGTGTTCAACATCGCCAGCCAGTCGACCAGCAACCTCGTCAGCCTCCATGGCGACCTCTGCCAGGATTCGGGCCTCATTACCGAGACGGCAGCAGGATTGCCGGTTCTCGAATTAAACGGCACTGCACCCCAGCAGGTCAGCCTCCATGGTTCAATTGCCAACAGTGTTACCCTTCGCGTCAATAATGCCGCAGGGATACAACTCCGGTCGGCACTCAGGCTCCCCTACAAACTTATCCTCCAGCAGGGCGTCGTCAGCACGGGCGACAGCCTGCTCACCCTGCTGCCCGGTTGTACCCTGCAGGCCGATTCTGCATCGGACAACAGCTTTATCAGCGGCAACCTGCGGAAGGAAGGTCTTATGGCGCCAGACCATTTCCTCTTCCCGGTGGGTAGCGGGCTCACGCAACGCTGGCTCGCCCTGCAGCAGGCAACCGGAAATTATACCGTCTCCTTCCGCAAACTCAACCCGTCGGCACTGGCTACTGCCACGGGTGCCGGTATTGCGCATATTTCTTCTACTGAATACTGGACGATCGACGGCGACGACCAGCCGGCGCCGACCGCCTCACCGGAATTGTCATTCAGTAACCTCAGCAGCGGTGGCGTAACCGATCTCGGTACCCTGCGCGTGGTTCAATTGCAAAACGGAACCTGGAACGACGGTGGCAACACGACTACAACCGGGTCAGCAGGTGCAAACGGCTCGGTTACCGCCAACAGCATCCATGATTTCGGCGTTAACCGCCGGTATTTTACCCTTGCCAGCAGCGCAGTCGCGCAGAACCCGCTGCCGCTGCACCTCATTAGTTTCCGCGGCCGGGTTACCCGCGACAAAGCCGAATTAACCTGGCAACCTGCGCCCGGGAATGCCGGAAGGTGGGAACTCGAATGGAGCGGGGACCGGCAGCACTACCATGCACTGTATACTCCCGACAGCCTGCTCCTCCAGCCCGTTTTAAATTACGTTGACAACCGGGAACTCTTTGGCCGGCAGTCCTACCGCCTCAAACTGACCGCTACCGCCGGAGCCATCAGTTACAGCCCGGTCGTCACCCTGGAACTACCGCCCGCCGCAGGTCAGGAGATACAGGCCTGGCCGGTGATTGCGCAGCAGCAAACAACGATCGTCATAAACAGCCGCAACGCGGGAACCGCGCAGGTGCAGCTTTTCAATGTTGCCGGGGCGCTCCTGCGGCAGTCTGCCGTACAGCTGCAACAAGGCATGAACAGGATAGGGGTTGCACTGGCCGGCCTTCCAATCGGATGGCTAACGGTGATGCTCACCCGTGAAGGAAGTTGCCGGGCTGTTCGGGTCTTCCATCAATAGGCAGGTTATTCATGATTAATTTTTGAGGGGACCGGCGACGGATCATTGAGCAGCATCGTTGTGTCACTCCCTTCAGCCGGCGAATACAACCCGGCGATCCGCCAGCCGGCAGGTCTCCGTTTTGTTTCACCTGTTTACGTATGACCTGTTTAGGAGTCACGCACCGGCACACGGCTTCATCACTTGCCGATGTCGTTGGTATTCGATTAATCATCCGCATTATAGGTCGAAGGGAAGCCTAGCCCGGCGTCGAGGGCATCAACAGGTCAGACGACATTACACTGATTGGCCGGGCCGCAGCGTGAACCCGTTGGCATAGCGTCCTGCCGCCCCCGGGTATCGTACGAACGTTGAGTTGGACGCAGGGGAGACCAGCCAGGTAGCACCATAAAGGGCCGCTTATTCCCGGGTTCATTCTTTTACGGAGGGATGCTTTTTTTGGTTAGCCTACAGCTCAAAAGTCTTCATAAAAGCCTGTACCGAATCTTTGTAACCCTTCAGCCGCTGCTGCTCCTGGAGTATGAAACTGTTGCTCTCCAGCCTGCCGGTTACCGTATCCATTTCCGCGCGGTTTTCATATACCATTTTCCGGAACGGGTTGGCATAGTCCTTTGCCCGGCTGTCGTAAATCCCTTTCACCATCCACTCCCGTGTATATATCGTTTGCTGCAGGAATTGCCTGAGCAGGCTTTTATTATTTTTAAGCGTCACACCATACACCTGCTGCAGTGCTGTTATAGCATGGGACAGATTCTGGTCATCATATTTCTTACCCTGCTGTATATAAAATTCGTGGATGCGTTCCCAGCCTTTTATCTTACCGTTGCGGATTTGAACCAACAATTTATCCAGTTCGCCGGAGGGAACCAGCTGGCCCCCTGCATTTACCCATTCCCCGGACGTTTTTGAGGCGGGAAGAAGTTTCTGCAACGTGGCATAATCCCTGATTGGCACCCGCTCTGCGGCCTGGATTAGACGTGTTATGGCATGGTATACAACCAGCTCTTTGTAAATGTCATATCCCTGCTGCACTTTCACCAGCACTGCCTTACGGTCACTGTTCTCCACACCGGTTGCCAGCACTTCCAGGTCATCCACCAGGCGGTTGCCGGATTCGAGCAGGTCGAGGCCCGCCTTTTTTGCTTCAGCGGCCGACATCCGCTGCTGCAGTTTCAGCGCGTAGGCATTGCCGACACACTGTTGAATTTCGTCGATTGAACGAATGATTTCTTGGATGGTATCCGGCGCCAGGAAATCATAATTGATATGTTGTGTGCGGTCGATCCGCTTATCCCGGTCAATATATTTCCAGGCATTTCGTGCCAGCGCATACATGTTGTACATGAACCAGTACGCCGGCATGATCACCACCTGGTCCCGGCTGACGTCATTGCTCACCAGCGCAAACGGGAATCGGATATTCAGTTCCGCAGGATAATCGCCCTTGGCGAGGATACAGAAACTGGCAAACAGGGAATTGTGTTTGAGGCTTACACAAAGGCCCGGCCAGAAGCCGCGCCCGGCGATAATTTCACCGTCAGGACTCCTTGAATTATGATTAGAACCGATAGTAGCCCCGGCGGCTATATTGCTTTGACCCATTATCAGCGCAGCACAGAGGAAAGAATTATTATGGTGCTGTTCATGGGCAGGAAAAATCAGTGAATTGAGCACTTCACAGCAGGAAATCGTGGCATTGTTGCCGAGGAAAGAATTGATCAGCCTGGCGCCGTATTTTAACTGGGAATGCGAAGCCATAAAAAACCGCACCGCCTTAACGCCGTAAAATATCCGGCAGCCTTCGTTGATGATCCCGTTGACGAGTTCACATCCTTCGCCGACCTGTGACTTCGCTTCCGCGCTCGAATTGATGGTGAGGTTCTTCAGCTTATTGGCCCCTTTCAGGTAGCAATCCGTACCGGTCCACACATCCTTGATAATCCGGCAGTTTTTGATCACCGTCCGATCCCCGATTTCACCATAGTAGCCGCGCCGGCTGTCGAGCCGGTCGTCCGTGAATTTCCTGAACGCATCCTGCAACTGTTTGTCATCGCGGTGTCTTGTCCACAGCCAGGCATCCCCAGGCAGCATGCCGTCAAAAGGAATAATGCTACGACCGCCGTTTTCATTGCATACTTCCAGCCATATCCGGTTGGCTTCCTCCTCACCATCCTTCACGGTGCCGTTTCCGAACCGTGCATAGTCAGTAGCCGCCAGTTCATTTACATTCACAATCATGCAGTCGTTCCCAATGATGTAATGCGACAGGTAATTGCAATTATCAATAACCACGTTGTTCCCGAGATCGGCGCTGATGATAGTGCTGCTGTACAGGCCAACGGGCCTCCGCAGGTTATGGAATTCCAGGTAATACGGTTCCAGCCGGCCAATCCGCACCAGGCCAAAAAATTTACAGTTTTGCACCAGCTCAGGCGTGAATGCTTCAGAAACCAGCAGGTTATTCCAGTTGTCAGACGTATTGCGGTTCCTTACCAATACTTCAATTTCATAGGCGGTAAGCTGCCTGTAACTGCTGCCGATCTTATTTTGCTGGTTGCGCAGGTAATATTCATCCTTTCCCTTCGGCAGGAAACGCGTAGCTACAAAATTGTAGCCCAGTGTATGAACCGGGCTTTTTTTAATAACATTCATGCGCTTTATTTTTTGCAGTGGCCGGCAGGCGGTAACACGCCGCACTATTCAACCGTTACACTCTTGGCGAGGTTGCGGGGCTTGTCAACATCCAGGCCCAGCGCCACCCCGGTGTAATAGCTTAACAGCTGCAGGGGGATAACACTCAAAATCGGGGCGACTATCTCATCCGCTTCAGGAACTATCATCACGTCATCCGCCATGGCGGCAATGGTTTCATCATTCTGGCTGATCACTGCAATCACCCTTCCTTTCCGCGCCTTTATCTCCTGGATGTTGCTGACTATTTTTTCGTAATACAGATCTTTGGTGGCCACAAAAAATACCGGGAGCTGATCGTCCACCAGTGCTATCGGTCCATGTTTCATTTCGGCGGCGGGGTAACCTTCTGCGTGGATATAGGAAACCTCCTTCAGCTTCAGCGCGCCTTCCAGCGCAATGGGGAAATTATAGCCCCTCCCCAGGAATAAGGCATTGCGGGCATCCTTGTACTTCTCCGCAATTCTTTTGATGTTATCCGTATTCCGCAGGATCAGTTCGGCTTTTTCCGGGATGTCCTGGAGTTCTTTCAGCAGGTTGATATACCTTTTTTGATCAATCGTCCCTTTTTCGCGGGCAATTTTAAGGGCAACCATCGTCAGCACCGCCAGCTGTGCGGTAAACGCTTTCGTGCTGGCTACACCAATTTCCGGGCCTGCATGCGTATACGCACCGGCATGTGATATCCGTGCGATCGATGACCCGACGACATTGAGAATTCCAAAGATGATAGCACCATGCTCTTTCGCTTTTTCGATCGCCACCAGCGTATCCGCTGTTTCGCCACTCTGCGAGATGGCAATAATTACATCGCCTGGATTGACAACCGGGTTCCGGTACCTGAATTCAGAAGCATATTCCACTTCCACGGGGATGCGGCAAAGTTCTTCGATAATATATTCCGCTACCAGTCCGGCATGCCAGCTTGTACCGCAGGCAATGATGAGCATCCTGGGTGCGGCTGTCAGCGCCGCGAGGTAATCCTGGACACCGCTCATCGTGATGGTACCCGCAGCGGCATCCAGTCTTCCGCGCAGGCAGTCGTAAATCGTATCCGGCTGTTCAAATATTTCCTTGAGCATGAAATGATCATATCCGCCTTTTTCAATGGCGGCCAGCTCCAGATCGAGTTTCTGGATGAAAGGGGTTATCTTTTCATTACCAAGATTTTTCAGGATCAGCTCATCCGACCGCAGGATCGCGAGTTCATAATCATTCACATACACCACCTCCTTGGTATACTCAATGATCGGGGAGGCATCGGACGCTAGAAAATGTTCATTTTTACCGACGCCGATCACCAGCGGACTTCCTTTTCGTGCCGCAATCAGGGTATCCGGGTTATCCGCATCAACCAATACGATCACATATGCGCCGGTGACGCGCTTCAGCGCAATCCTTAGCGCCTCCTCCAGGCTGCACTCATTTTTTTGCTGGATATCTTCTATGAAATTGAGCAGCACCTCAGTATCCGTATCACTCTTAAAAACATAACCTTTCTGCTGCAGGTCCTTTTTCAGCTGCGCATAATTTTCGATGATCCCGTTGTGAATCATTGCCAGTTTGCCATTAGCCGAAACATGCGGGTGCGCATTGCGATCGCTGGGTTCCCCGTGGGTAGCCCAGCGGGTATGCCCGACCCCGATATGGGCGTGCATATCCACGCCAACCACACTTTCTTCCAGCTCTGCCACCCGCCCCTTTTTCTTATAGACCTTCAACCCATTGTTGATAATGGCCACGCCTGCGCTGTCATACCCGCGATACTCCAGCCGCTTAAGGCCTTTCAAAATAACGGGATAGGCCTCCCGTGGTCCGATGTATGCCACAATTCCGCACATGGATGGGTATAATTTACAGGTGATTAATTGTTTCAAATGTAAGCCCGATAGCTAAAAGGGGGTCAGATAATTTTGGTGTTCCCCGCCTCCGGATGGCGCTCGCCCACATTAAGTAACGGCGGCATACTTTAATGGGTTCGTTGTTACACGACGTTTATATTTGTATCAGCTAATTTACCCACGATTAAATTGTTTGTCATGAGAAGATTATTTTCTTTTACCCTGGCCGTCCTCCTGCTATCCCCCTGCTTGCATGCCCAGCAGAAAGACGAAAAGGCTGTTGCCGATAAAGTTGAACAACTCCGCAAAGCCCTTATCGATCCGGATCGTGCCACGCTCGAAAAGTTAACCGCCCCGCAACTGAGCTACGGCCACTCCACAGGCCTGCTCCAGGACCAGGCTGCATTCATCGAAGCGCTGGTCAGCGGCTCCTCGGATTTTGTTACCATCACCCTCAGTGACCAGACCATCAGCGTAGTAGGCAACACGGCTGTTGTACGGCACAAACTTAATGGAACCAATAACGACGGAGGCAAACCGGGTGTGGTAAAAATCGCGATTATGCTGGTGTACGTGAAGCAGCATAACGACTGGAAATTGCTGGCCCGCCAGGCGGTCAAAATATAAGACCGGATTTTCTTACCTATCAATGCATTCTGCTATGCCATCAACCTACAGACTGCTGTTATTCACCTGCCTGCTCGTTTCCACTGCCGCAAGCGCCCAGCTGCAAGCGAAAAGAACGACTCAACCGGTGCTGAAAAAAATAATCGACATCAATGTTGCAGTTGCCGATGCTCAGTATAAATTGCTTTCTGGAAACCTGCCCCCCGCTAAATTTCCCAAAACGTTTTACCCGGATAAAAATGAGTACGGGTTCAGCAATTCGGGCTGTTGGTGCAGCGGGTTCTACCCCGGCACTTTACTTTACCTGTACGAGCAGTCGCACGATGACGGGCTAAAAAATGAAGTATTCCGGATGCTCGATTTGTTGAAAAAAGAACAGTTCAACACCGGCACCCACGACCCTGGATTCATGATGTACTGTAGTTTCGGTAACGCCTACCGCATTTTTTATGTCCCGGCGTACAAAGAAGTGCTCCTGAACAGTGCAAAATCTTTGTCTACACGCTTTAACCCTAAAACCGGTGGTATCAAGTCGTGGGATGCGAAAACCCCAGGCGACTTCCTTGTCATTATTGACAACATGATGGACTTGGAGCCGCCTTTCCTTCCGGCAAAATCTGAAGTGGATGTGCCGCTGACCTATGCTGATTATTATTACGTCGAAGCCATGACACGATACAAAGCACTCGGCCAATGAAAAAGATAAACGCCGTTATAGCGGTCCTCTTCCTTTGTTCGCTTGCCTTGCACGCCCGGCAATGGCAGGACGGAAATGCCGACAGGCTGACCTGGCTGCACCTGATGGATCGGCTCGCCCGGCCTGTCATGCAAAACATTGCCGGTAATACGCTGAAAAAAAATATGCAGCTGGTGCTGTCCGATCGGGTCGACAACAAAGAACTTCGTACCAGGGCCGGCTACCTCGAAGCCTTTGGCCGGCTGATGGAGGGAATGGCCCCCTGGCTGAACGGAGAAGGCGGGTCACCTGAAGAAATAAAACTCCGCGATCAATATCGTGGCTGGGCGCTCAATGGTTTGAAAAACGCCGTAGATCCTGCTGCACCTGATTACCTTACCTGGGAAGGCAGCCAGCCGCTGGTGGACGCGTCTTTCCTGGCATTGACACTGAATCGTTGCCCCTGGTTATGGTATCATGCGTCTGACAGCACCAAAAACAGGGTCGTCACGGCTTTCCGCCAACTTAGAAATACTACACCCGGCTACAACAACTGGATTCTTTTTTCCGGCATGATAGAGACCTTTTTCTGCCGGTACAACCTTCCCTACGATGCGCTCCGGATCGAATATGGTGTGAGGGAATTCGCGGAACACTGGTATGTCGGCGACGGGGTATTTTCTGACGGCATGCAATATCACTGGGATTATTACAACAGCTACGTCATTCAACCTTACCTCGCCAACATCCTGGCAGTGCTCCAGGAAAAAGGTAAAGCATATACCTGGTTTGCACCGCGGCTCGAAAAAATTAATAAACGGTATGCTGTTCTGCAGGAACGAATGATTAACACAGACGGCAGCTTCCCTGTCACCGGGCGGTCAATCGTTTATCGCGGCGGCGCCTTTCACCACCTCGCAGATATGGCGCTTCGCCGGCAACTACCGGAAGCGCTGCCACCTGCCCAGGTCCGCTCCGCGTTAACCGCTGTGCTGAAAAAAACAATGGAAGCTCCTGGTACGTTCACCCCGGCCGGCTGGCTGACTATCGGGTTGTATGGTCACCAGCCGGGGCTGGCTGACGTGTACATCAATACCGGCAGCCTTTACCTCTGTGCGGCGATCCTGCTGCCCCTGGGCCTGCCGGACACGGATCCTTTCTGGCGTGGATCCGGACTGCCGTGGACAGCGGTCAAAGTCTGGCGCGGAGACGATTTTCCTGCTGACCATGCCCTTGACCTTTCAAAATAGTGCGGCGCCGGGGAACTGGATCCGGCCGCGGATAAATCTTCTTCGCGCAGCAAAAAAAACCGGTCAGAAAGCCGCAACGAGTGATATGAAAAAACTGCTGTATTACACCTGCCTGTTCTGTCTTTCGTCCCGCAACGTGGCTGCGCAGCAGAGCACTGACACTGCCCTAATTACGGTCAGGGCAGACCATCCGCTCGGGAACATGAAGCCCATCTGGGCCTGGTTCGGGTACGATGAACCGAATTATACCTACATGAAGGATGGAAAAAAGCTGTTGTCGGCCATTGCGGCCCTCAGTCCGGTTCCCGTGCATATCCGTACGCATAACCTGCTTACTTCAGGCGACGGGTCACCCGCCCTGAAATGGGGGTCGACGAATGCCTATACGGAGGATGAAAAAGGCAACCCGGTCTATAGCTGGACAATCGTTGATTCCATATTCGACACCTACGTAAAAAGAGGCCTGAAGCCGATGGCGCAGATGGGATTTATGCCGGAGGCGCTGTCAACCCATCCCAATCCTTACCGCCATCATTGGCAGCCCGGAGAAGATTACCGGGCAATATTTACAGGCTGGGCCTACCCGCCAAAAAGCTATGAAAAATGGGGCGAGCTCATTTATCAATGGGTAAAGCATTGCTGCGAACGATACGGTGCTGCTGAAGTGGGAACCTGGTATTGGGAGCTATGGAATGAGCCTAACGGTCATGGGTACTGGCAGGGTTCGGTGGAAGAATATTGCAAACTTTACGATTATTCAGCTGCCGCCGTGAAGCGCGCCCTGCCCGCAGCAAAAGTCGGCGGCCCGCATGTAACCGGCCCGGCGGGAAGGGAATCAGCTGCCTTTCTGAATTTCTTTTTGCGGCATTGTACCACAGGCACCAACTATGTGTCCGGCCAAACGGGTGCACCACTGGATTTCATCGCCTTTCATGCCAAGGGGGCGCCCCGCGTGGTCAGCAACCACGTGCGGATGAATGCCGGCCAGCAGCTTCGGGACATGGATGCCGGCTTCGCCATAGTGGCGTCTTTTCCTACGCTGCGCAACCTGCCCATCGTGATCGGTGAAAGTGACCCGGAAGGTTGCGCCGCCTGTGGCATGGCGACGAACCCCGAAAACGCCTACCGCAACGGAACCATGTATTCGTCTTACACGGCGGCCACTTTTGCCAGGAAATACCTGTTGGCGGATGCCAGGCAGGTAAACCTCCTGGGCGCTGTATCCTGGTCGTTTGAATTTGAGGACCAGCCCTGGTTCTTTGGTTACCGCGACCTGGCTACTAACGGCATCGGCAAACCGGTTTTAAATATTTTCCGGATGTTCGGTTTGATGAGCGGGAAACGGATTGAAACCTCCGGCAGCAGGATGTACCCCCTCTCGCTGATCCGCGATTCCAGTGTGCGGAGGGGGGAAGATATCGGCGCCCTCGCCGCGCAGGATAAACAGCAACTTACCATCATGCTCTGGAACTACCACGATGATGATACCACGGCGCCAACGGTGCCGGTTCGGCTGCAGTTGACCGGACTCAGGGCCGGGAAAGTGCAGGTTACCGAATACCGGGTAGATGAAGAACACGGCAATACCTATTCGTTATGGAAAAAAATGGGTGCGCCCCTGCATCCCTCCCCGGCGCAGGTGGGGATAATGACGGCAGGCGACCGGCTGGAGGCGGTTAGCAGCCCCGCAATATGCACCATCAATAACGGGTGGCTGCACTATTCCCTGTCGCTGCCGCGGCAGGCTGTTTCACTGTTAAAAATCACATGGAAATGACCATACTGCCAGACCTATCCAGGCCACATTCCCGAACCAGCACCAGCCTGGTTAAGCTCGTCTTCGTGGTTATTATGCTAGTGCAGGTGCCACAGGTTAGCCGCGCACAGCAAAAAGAAAATATGTCGGAGGCCGCCGTGCCTCCCTACATCCTCCCCAACCCTTTACTGGCCCCGGATGGAAAATTAATTACGACGGCCGCCGGCTGGAATGCGGTTCAGCGACCTGGTATCTACCATCTCTTCGAGCAAAACGTCTACGGCCGTTACCCTGCGCCATCTATCCCGCTGCGTTTTGTATTGCGTGAGTCGGGCACGTTTACGGCCGGTATCAAAGCCAGGAGAAAGCAGGTCCGGATTTATTTCCTGCCTACGGACAGTACGGTGTACCTGGATGTACTCATCTATCTTCCTGCATCGCACAAAGGCAGCGTACCTGTTTTTGCTGCCTATAATTTTTCCGGAAACCCGTCCATCGCCAACGACCCGGCTATTCTGCCGCCCGGCCGGCAACATGCAGGACCGGGACCTGTACTGCAGCCCGGTGCACCGGCGTCAGATACCGCTTCCTGGCCTGTAGATGATATCCTTCGACAGGGTTACGGGTTAGCGGTTGCCTGGTACCGTGATATTGAACCGGATAATTCCATGGGGTGGAAGAGCGGTATCCGGTCTACCCTGCAGCAGGCGCTGGCGATAAAGCCCGAGGAATGGGGAGCTATCGGTGCATGGGCCTGGGGATTGTCACGGTTAATGGATTACCTCCAGCAGGACCGGGATATTGATGGAAAAAAAGTAGCGCTGCTCGGTCATTCCCGCCTGGGAAAGGCAGCGCTTTGGGCCGGGGCTTCCGACCGCAGGTTCAGCATTGTCGTTTCAAATGAATCGGGAGAAGGCGGCGCAGCCCTCTCCAAACGGTGGTATGGAGAAACCATCGAAGCCATCACCAGAAATTTTCCGCATTGGTTCGTACCGGCTTATCAGCAATATGCCAATAACACCACGGCGCTGCCGGTCGACCAGCACATGCTGCTGTCGCTCGTCGCACCCCGCCCCCTGTATGTGGCGAGTGCCGCCGGAGACCAGTGGTCGGATCCCAAAGGGGAATTCCTGGCTGCGGTAAATGCCGGTCCGGTATATGCCCTTTTTGGTAAAAGAGGAATAGGTACCGATAGCCTGCCTCCGCTGATGCACCCCGTCGGAGAAACCATCCGGTATCATATCCGGCCGGGAAAACACGGTATTACGCGGTACGACTGGCAGCAATACCTCGCCTTTGCAGCGGAGCAATGGGGCCGGTAAGGAGGGACCAGTTTGAGAAATAAGGCCAGCTCGCCAAACCCAAACCAAATAACTTTGACTACTATAAATAAAATAGGAAACAACCATCTTTAACCTAATCACCTGTCATGCCTTACACCGCTCATCCGGATCGTTATCAGAATATGGAATACCGCCGTTGCGGCAACAGCGGCCTGCAACTGCCCGTGCTGTCACTCGGCCTGTGGCACAACTTCGGATACGTTGATAAACTCGAGAACTGCCGGGAAATACTCAGACTAGCATTCGACAACGGAGTGACGCACTTCGATCTCGCCAATAACTACGGGCCGCCCCCGGGAAGTGCCGAGGAGCAATTCGGGACGTTGATGAAGCAGGATTTTCTTCCTTACCGCGATGAACTCGTCATTTCAACGAAAGCAGGTTATTACATGTGGCCCGGACCTTACGGCGAATGGGGATCAAAAAAATACCTGGTGAGCAGTCTCGATCAGAGCCTCACCCGAATGGGGCTTGAGTACGTCGATATCTTTTATCATCACCGGCCGGATCCCAACACACCGCTGGAAGAAACCATGGCTGCGCTCGACCTGGTGGTCCGCCAGGGTAAGGCGCTCTATGTAGGTCTTTCCAATTACAAGAAAGAAGAAGCGGCAGCCGCCTTCGCCATCCTGCAAAGGCTGGGCACTCCCTGCCTAATCCACCAGCCAAAATACTCTATGTTCGAGCGCTGGGTGGAAGAGGGGCTGCTCGCCACGCTGGATCAAAATGGGGTGGGCTGCATACCCTTCTCCCCGCTCGCGCAGGGATTACTCACCAACAAGTACATCAATGGTATCCCGGAAGACTCCCGGGCAGCAAAGCCAACCGGTTTTTTAAAAGAGGAACAGGTAACGGCCGAAAGAGTGGGACAGATAAAAGCACTCAACCAGCTGGCGGAGAAACGCGGGCAGACACTGGCACAGATGGCCCTGGCCTGGCTGTTGAGGGACAAGCGAATTACCTCCGTGCTAATCGGGGTGAGCAAGCCTTCCCAATTGACTGACTCACTGGGTTGCCGTAAAAATATCTTATTCAGCACCGACGAGCTGGAAGCCATTGAGAAAATACTGAAACAGGGTTAGCGCAGGGCCCGCCGCCGATGGTCAGCTTTTACGAAACGCCCATTTCCACATTTCTTTCCAGGTCGCTTTTTTACCGTACAGCAGAATACCTGTACGGTAAATTTTTGCGCTCAACCACGTAGTGCCAAGGAAACCCAGTACCAGCAGGAACATGCTGAGGCCAAGCTGCCAGTAAGGAACAGTGCCGGGCACACCGAAGGGGATCCTTGCCATCATCACGATAGGAGAGAAGAACGGAATCATACTGCTCCAGGTGGCTAGCGAACTGTCTGGATGCGTTATGGCGTTGACCATAATTACGATCGCCAGGATAATGGGCATCGTAATCGGGAACATCAGGCTTTGCGCATCCTGGGGGTCTTCATTCACTGAACTGCCCACCGCAGCAAACAGCGCGGCATAAAAAAGGTAACCAAAGAGGAAATAAAATATAAAACAACCGGCCACCAGCAGCCAGTTAACGGACGACAGTTCGTTCGACGCTTTCGCCAGCCCCATCAATGCTTCGTTCCCCTGCATATTACCGACCGGCATGCTTTTGTTGGCTTCGCTGGCCTGTAACAACACGTCGTGGGGAATGAGGGCGCCAATAACACTGGAAAAAACCGTAATCAGCACTATCCACAACAGGAACTGCGTTAGTCCGACCGCCCCCACACCGATGATTTTTCCCATCATCAGCTGGAAAGGTTTAACCGAGGAGATGATTACTTCCGCGATCCGGTTGGTTTTCTCCTCCATTACCCCGCGCATCACCATGGCCCCGTAGATGAACAGGGTAATGTAGATTAGGAAGCCGGCGCCGTACCCCACACCGTAGGCCACAGCGGAATTCCCATTCTTATTCTGGTTGTTGGTACCAATTCGTTTTTCCTCCATCACAACAGCCCGGGAAGCCTCCCGCAGCGAATCGATGTTGGTATTGCTGATCCTGAACTGTGATAAGAGCATATTATCTTCAATTCCTTTTCTTACCCGGTCTTCGAGGTTGCCCACTGCACTGACAGCGAAACTTTTTCTTGAATACAACCGCCATGCATCGGTCTGGTTAATATTCGTATGGGGTGCGATCAGGATAGCCGTAAAGCCTTTCTTTTCAAAATTGGACGTATCGGCGGCCGGGTTAAGCGTCAGTTTTATCGACTTCACGTTGTCCGTATCTTTTTTAAAGACACCTGAATTATCCAGTACTGCAACGCTCTCCTTGTCTTTATTCTTCACCGTAATAAACACAATAATACCAATCATCCCGGCGAAAATGAGCGGGGTGAGAAAGGTAGAAAGCAGAAATGTTTTGTTTCTTACCCGGGTGAGGTATTCACGCTTTATGATAAGCCATATTTTATTCATGCGGTAGTGTTTGGCGGGTTTATGGTTAGGCGGTTATGGGCTGGAACTGGCGGGCAGTGGCAGTACCTTCGACGAGCCGGATAAAAATTGTATTGAGCGAAGGCAGCATCTCATGAAATTCGGTAACGATGATTTGCTGCGCGATAAAATGCTGTAGTACGTCGTTGGTGGAATAGCCGGTGCGAATCTTCACGACCAGTTCAAATTCGCCCCGTTGTGCGATTTCAAAGGCCGGGCTTTCTGAAACCGGCGGAGCAGAAGCCATGCCGATATGGAAAAGATTTTCTTTGTATTGCTGCTTCACGGCATTAACGGAACCATCGAGTATTTTTGCGCCCTTGTTCACCAGGATAATCTGGTCGCAGATTTCTTCCACCTGCTCCATGCGATGCGTGCTGAAAATGATGGTGCGGCCGCTTTTTGCCAGCTGAAAAATTTCTTCCTTGATGAGGTTGCTGTTCACGGGATCCAGGCCGCTGAACGGTTCATCGAGAATAATGAGGCTGGGTTGATGTAAAACGGTGATGACAAACTGCAGTTTTTGTTGCATGCCCTTGCTGAGGTCTTCAATTTTTTTGTTCCACCAGGTCTGCATCTCAAATTTGTTAAACCAGTATTTGATTTGCTCCATGGCGGCGGCGCGGGTCATACCTTTCAGCTGGGCAAGGTAAAGCGCCTGCTCGCCTATTTTCATTTTTTTGTACAAGCCTCTTTCTTCCGGCATATAACCGATGCGAAACGCATCTTTTTCCGGGTCGAATTTTTTTCCTTCGAAAATGATGTCGCCCTGGTCCGGGTAGAAGATCCCGGTGATCATACGAAGAAGGGTCGTTTTTCCGGCCCCGTTCGGACCGAGCAGCCCGAAGATGGTTCCGGGTTCAATGGAAAAACTGATATCATCTACGGCTTTCTGGGTGGCATAATACTTTTTGAGGTGCTTAATTTCCAGGAGTGCCATGCAGTTGGTTTTTTGCTAATGTAGCAATTAAATTGAAACAGAAGCAGCAAATCAACTGTGCGCGGGAAATATATGTTGAGCGGTTAAATACTTGGGTCCCGGGTCTGAAACCAGGATTTTTTGTTGAGTGGGCTAAGCAGTTCCCCTCAGCAGTTCATCCTTATCCCGGTTATCTATTTTTCCTTTGGCTTCAAGCATGCGCATGTCTTTTGCATCCTGGAGAAAGCTGCTGGCAAAAATGAATTCATTCAGCTTTTGGTTCTTATTGAATATGATGTCTTCGTTGCTTCCTTCCCATTCTTTCAATCCCTGGTACATATAAATGATATGGTCGCCGGTTTCCATTACGCTGTTCATGTCGTGCGTATTGACTACCGTGGTGATATTAAATTCCCGGGTAATCTCCTGTATCAGTTTATCGATCAGCATCGAAGTTTGCGGATCCAGCCCCGAGTTGGGTTCGTCACAAAAAAGATATTTGGGGTTAAGCACAATGGCACGCGCACTGCCCACTCTTTTTTTCATACCCCCGCTGATCTCCGCCGGGAATTTTTTATTGGCGTCCTTCAGGTTAACCCTTTCCAGCACTTCATTGACCCGTTTTCTTTTTTTTGCTAACGACCACGTGGTAAACATGTTGAGGGGAAACATGATATTCTTTTCCACGTTGAGGCTGTCGAACAGGGCAGAACCCTGGAACAGCATACCTATCTGCTGGCGCAGTTCCTTGCGCTGTTCATTGGTCATCTCCGAGAAGCTCATCCCGTCGTAAGTAATCCCACCTTCATTGGGTTCCATCAGTCCCACCAGGCATTTCATCAGTACCGTCTTGCCGCTGCCGCTCGTACCGATAATCAGGTTGCACTTGCCTTCCTGCAGTACGGCACTCACGCCTTTGAGCACTTCCTTTTCACCAAAGCTTTTCTTGATATTTTTGAATTCAATCATGCTGTTACGTTGTAGGATTGCTCAGCAGCAGCTGGGCAAGTGTATAATCAGCGAATAAGATCATAATACAGCTAACCACTACTGCCCGCGTGCTGGCCCGGCCGATTTCAAGTGCACCACCCTTCACATAATAGCCAAAGTAAGCCGGGATGCTGGATATGATAAAAGCAAAAGTGTAGGCTTTTATCAAGGCAAAGAATACATTAAAAGGAACAAAGTTCTGCATCAGGCCCTTGTCAAAATCATACGCCGAGAGAATCCCTGATCCGAGTCCGGCGATCCGGCCGCCCCAGATACCCAGTGCTGCCGAAAGCACGACTAGCATCGGTATTACAATCAGCGAGGCCACAATCCGCGGCAGTACCAGGTAGGCCTTCGTATTGATGCCCATTATTTCCAGCGCGTCAATCTGTTCACTTACCCGCATATTGCCCAGTTCGCTGGCGATTTTACTGCCGACTACGCCGGCGAGTACGATACATACCAGGGTGGGCGCAAACTCGAGTATCACGGTATCCCGTACAATCTGTGCTATACTTGCTTTTGGAATAATCGGGCTGATGAGCTGGTAAGCAGTCTGAACAGCAGATACCGCACCCATGAAGAATGAAATGATGATCACGATGCCGAGCGACCCAATGCCGATTTCCGAGCACTGGTGCATAAACTCCTTCCAGTAAACTTTTAAATTTTCGGGCCGGGTAAACATGCCCTTGAGCATCAGCAGATAGCGGCCCAGTTCGGTAAAAAAGCTCATAGTCAGGTATTCTCTTCTGCGGGTAATAATTGCCGGTACCACGGCCGCCCGCGCTTGTCTTATGAATAATATTACGTGTTTCGCTGCTGCTGTAAATTAAGGCCTAATCCTCATTCTCCCGCCTCTTTATTGCTTTTTCTGAACCCCTTCCACCAGCTGGTTTTCTTCTCGTCCCGCTGTCCGCCGGCTTCATTCATCGATTTCCTGCAGTTGATTTGGGCATCAATCACCGCTACCAGCGCCATATTATAAATGCTTCTCACCGAGCTGCCCAGCTGCAATACGTGCACCGGCTTTTTCAGTCCCAGTAGTATCGGGCCGATGGCATCGGCGCCACCGACTTCCTTCAAAAGATTATACGCTACATTGCCCGCAGCAAGATTGGGAAAAACCAGGGTATTCACTTCCTGGTCAACGAGTTCACTGAAGGGATAATTGTCGCGCAAAATTTCCTTGTTGAACGCCACGCTGGCCTGCATTTCCCCATCCACGATGAGGGAAGGGTTTTTTTGTTTGACGATTCGCCTGGCTTCGGCTACCAGCCTGGCTTCCGGTGAATCACTGCTGCCAAAATTGGAGTAGCTGAGCATGGCAATCCGCGGCGTCAGGTTAAAATTACGCACTTCTTTGGCCACCATAAGCGTGATGTCTGCCAGCTCTTCCGCGGTTGGATTGAAGTTGACGGTTGTATCCGCCATAAACAGCGGCCCCCGCTTGGTCAGCAGCAGGTACATGCCCGCGATCTTTTTCACCCCGTCTTCCGTGCCGATCACCTGGAGCGCCGGCCGGATGGTCTCCGCATAGTTTTTTGTAAGACCGGAAATCATAGCATCGGCCTCACCGGTTTCCACCATCATACACCCGAAGTAGCTGCGGTTCTTCATCATCTTTGCCGCATCATACAGGTTCAGCCCCTTCCGTTGTCTTTTTTCAAACAGCAGTTCGCCATATTCCTTTCTTTTCTGATCGTATTCTTCGAGCTGTGGGTCGACTATCACCATTTCTTCCAGGTCGATGCTGTTCGCTTCTGCAATGAGGCGTATCTTCTTTTCGTTGCCGAGTAATACCGGGTGGGCGACCCCTTCATCAACACATATTTGTGCCGTCTTTAGGATTTTTACATTGTCAGCTTCAGCGAACACCAGCCTGCGCGGGTCACGCCTTGCCTTGTTGCCGATGATACGGATGAGCTGGTTGTCGAGCCCCAGTCTTTTGTTCAAATGAATGCTGTAAGAGTCCCAGTTGCTGATGGCCGTTTGCGCCACCCCGCTTTCCATGGCGGCTTTGGCTACGGCCGGTGCCACCGTGGAGAGCAAACGGGGATCCAGTGGTTTGGGGATAATATATGCCGGTCCAAAGGAAATCGTTCGTTCGTTATACGCCATGTTCACGATATCCGGCACCGGGGTCTTGGCAAGATCGGCGAGCGCTTTCACGGCGGCCAGTTTCATCGCCTCGTTGATCTGTGTCGCCCTCACGTCCAGCGCGCCGCGGAAAATATAAGGGAATCCCAATACATTATTAACCTGGTTGGGATAATCACTGCGGCCGGTGGCCATGATCAAATCGTCACGGGTTTCAATGGCGGCTTCATAAGATATCTCGGGGTCAGGATTGGCCATTGCGAAAACGATGGGCCGCTTCGCCATACTTTTTACCATTTCCGGCGTCACCACATTGCCAATGCTGAGGCCCAGGAACACATCGGCATCTTTCATCGCGCTGGCCAGCGTAATATCCGGCTTTTTTACCGCAAGCATCCTCCGGTCGTCATCCAAATCTGTGCGCTGATCATGGATCACGCCGCCGATATCAAAAAGAATGAAGTTCTCCGGTTTGGCGCCCAGGCTGAGATATAGTTTTACACAGGCCATTGCCGCGGCGCCCGCACCGTTAACCACAAATCTGACGCGGTCAATTTTTTTCTTCTGGAGCTCCAGGGCATTCAGCAGGGCGGCACTGCTGATAATGGCCGTTCCATGCTGATCGTCATGCATTACCGGTATTTTCAACTGGCTGCGCAACTGCTGTTCTATATAAAAACACTCCGGCGCCTTGATGTCTTCGAGGTTGATCCCGCCGAAGGTGGGCTCCAGGGATTTTACAATTTGTACAAATTTCTCCGGGTCCTTTTCATTGATCTCGATATCAAACACGTCAATATCGGCGAACACCTTAAAAAGCACACCCTTTCCTTCCATGACGGGCTTGCTGGCTTCGGGACCAATATCGCCCAGGCCGAGTACAGCGGTACCATTGCTGATAACTGCTACCAGGTTGCCCTTGGCGGTGTATTTATACACATTTTCAGTAAGCGCAAAAATTTCTTTGCAGGGCTCCGCCACCCCCGGGGAATAGGCGAGCGACAGGTCACGCTGGGTCTTAGCCTCTTTGGTAGGCACCACCTCTATCTTTCCGGGTCTCCCCTTGGAGTGGTATTCAAGTGCCTGTTCCCGTCTTAATTTCTTTTGCATAGGCTAAACAGAATGGCGTGCAAAGTACGAAAATATACATAGATGCCTCCGGGCCGTCAAACCACCAAACCCGCGCAATTCCAGCCTGTTGATGAGCGCTTAACAGCCGGTCACGAACCATCTGATCCAGGAATTGTTATGGTATCGCGCTTCGGGTGCTGGTGAAATAATCCGCGTGGGTTAAAATCTGCGGGGCTTTAAAATCTGAATCGTTGCCAATTATGGACACCGGGCCCGGCCAGCAACACGCAGAAAATTTCCGATATGACTGACAAAATAGCAAGGCTTCAGGAACTAATCGCCCCCATTCGTGAAAAAATTGTTCGCCACCCCGTCTACAGCAGCATTAGTACGGTGGAAGATGTGCGGACATTTATGGAGTATCATGTTTTTGCCGTCTGGGACTTTATGTCTCTCCTCAAATCCCTCCAGCAATCCCTCACCTGCACGTCGGTACCCTGGTTCCCCGTCGGCAACGCCGGCACGCGTTATCTCATCAATGAAATTGTGACCGGCGAGGAGTCTGATGTTGACCAGGATGGTACCCGCATCAGCCATTACGAGCTGTACCTCCGCGCCATGAGGCAATGCGGGGCTGACTGTACAGGTATCGAAAAGTTTACCGGTTCATTGCATCGGCAGGGTGATTTGCAGCAGGCTTTTAATGATGGCCATGTGGCGCAGGCTGCCCGGAGCTTTGTCGATTTTACTTTCCGGAACATCGCCAGCGGAAAAGATCATGTGAAAGCCGCTATTTTCACGTTTGGCAGGGAAGACCTGATACCGGGAATGTTTGTATCTATGGTGCGCGATCTCAATATGGACTTCCCGGATACCATCGGGATATTGAAGTATTACCTGGAGCGGCACATTGAAATCGACGGCGATCACCACAGCCAGCTCGCCCTGGAAATGACGGCCAGCCTTTGTGGTAACGATGACAAGCGATGGGAGGAAGCGGAAGAAGCCACGGTGCAATGCCTCAGGAAGAGACTTGAACTCTGGGATGGTATTTATGAACGACTTTCCGCACCGGTAGTGCAGGAAAATCTTCTCTTCCCGTGAATCGCGATACGGCAAGTCGTAGCACAGTCCCGATAAGTTACTATTGAATTTTATTGTAGCTTTCTGAAAAGAATATTTGATATGGGACCAAAAACAAGACATTTACTGGGATGGATACTTGTCGGCCTGATCACAGCGCTGCTGGTTATCACCGGCATCTTCAAGATCAGGGGCGGAGCGGAAATCGAAAAAAACGTGGTGGCCATGGGCTTTACGATGGATGTGGTAAAGGGGATCGGTATCATCGAACTGATCTGTGCCCTCTTTTTCATTTTTCCCCGTACCGGTGTATTCGGAAGTATGCTTGTAGCCGCTTACATGGGCGGAGCCATCGCTACCCACCTGCAGCATAATCTGTCTGTCGGCCTCCCCGTTCTTATCGAGTGCCTGGTCTTCCTCAGCGCGGTGATACGATACCCTGAACTGCTGCGCAGGCTCGTCGGTACGACAGTCGTGGTATAAGCGGGGCAATTTTTTTAGCAGGTCAAAACAGCCATTACGCAATTATGGAACTAGGGATTGACAGTTTCGCAGCAGCCGGCCCGGGGAACCAGGCGAACCCTGCAGATAATGCAAAATCAATAGCAGAGCTACTTGCCAGGATGGAGCATGCTGACCAGGCCGGCCTTGATGTTTTCGGCATCGGCGAACACCATCGCAGGGAATTCCTTGACTCGGCACCGACGATGATTCTTGCGGCTGCCGCGGCCCGTACCAGCAAAATACGGCTGACCAGCGCCGTTACCGTCCTCAGCGCAGCAGACCCCGTGCGGGTGTTCCAGAATTTTGCCACGCTCGATCTCATTTCGGGAGGCAGGGCAGAAATGGTCGCCGGTCGCGGATCTTTCACGGAAGCATTTCCCCTGTTTGGGTTAAACCTGGAAGAATACAATGAGCTCTTTACCGAAAAACTGGAATTGTTGCTCGCGATCCGTGACCAGGAAGTGATCAGCTGGTCGGGCAGGTTTCGTCCGGCTCTGCAGCAGCAGGCCATCTATCCCCGGCCATTGCAGTCCCGGCTGCCGGTATGGATTGGCGTCGGTGGCACACCTTCTTCCTTTGCCCGCGCGGGTAAACTCGGGCTTCCCCTGATGGTGGCCGTTATTGGCGGTGAAACCCACCGGTTCCGGCCGCTGGTGGACTTGTACAGGGAATCCGGCCTCAAAGCCGGTCATCCCGCTTCACAACTTAAAGTAGGCCTGCATTCGCTTGGCTATGTGGGTCCGGAAAATAAGAAGGCGTTGAATGATTTTTTCCCCGGCTACGCCGAAACCTTTACACGTATCGGCCGCGAACGCGGATGGCCACCCGTTACCCGCCCGCATTTTGACGCACAGACCGGCAGGCTGGGAGCATTGCTGGTAGGCGGTCCGGAAGAAATCGCGGAAAAAATACGCCGGCACAGTGAAGCATTGGGAGGAATCGACCGGCTGACTTTCCAGATGGACAATGCCCACCTTACCCACAGCCAGCTGATGGAAGCTATAGAACTGATTGGAACGCGGGTAAGCCCCCTCGTGAACGCATAGGTAACCTATTGTGTCATCGCACCCAGCCAGGACATTAACCCCATCCCGATCGCGATAGCCGATTCATCTACATTAAATGTGGAGGTATGCACGCCTGCTGTAATTCCCCTGGCTTCATTCATTACCCCCAGGCGGTAAAAGCAGCCGGGAATAACCTGCGTATAATAACCAAAGTCCTCTGCTCCCATTCGTAACTCAGTGGTCTCTACATTTTCACTGCCCAGGAATTGCCGGGCAAGATCTTTTGCAATGATGTTGAGTTGTTCGTTGTTATAAACAGAAGGATAGCCAACATCAATATGCAAATCGATTTCGGCGCCCATACTGTGCACCAGCTCTGTAGACAATTTCCGGATGATATCGTGCGCTTTAAAACGCCAAGCCTCATCCA
>JBBROE010000034.1:0-35803 GCA_038229695.1 Chitinophagales bacterium
ACCAATGCCGCAGGTGACTTCACGATAGCTGTATCCTCCAAAGCAACCCTGCAATTCAGCCACGTTGGTTATAAAGACCAGGATGTTCCGGTCAACGGCCGGCGGTCCATAACCGTGGTACTCCAGGCCGGCGCCGCAGACAGCCTGCAAACGGTTATCGTCACTGCACTGGGTATTAAAAAAGATGTGAAAAAGCTGGGCTACGCAACCGCCACCGTCACCAATGCACAGATTGCCGTGAACCGCACGCCGAATGTATTGAGTGGCCTGCAGGGTAAACTCGCAGGCGTGAACATCACCACCATGGGTACCGGGCCCGCCGGCTCCGTGAAAGTCCGCATCCGCGGACAGTCTTCTTTCAATGCTGTAAACTCGCCGCTCATTGTACTCAATGGTGTGCCCATGGACAACACGTCCTATGGCATCGGGGTAAGTGGTCCGCGGTCAGGCCAGGTGAACAATACCGATGGCGGCGACGGTTTCTCCAGCATCAACCCCGATGATATTGAAAGCATGACGGTACTGAAAGGTGCAGCGGCATCCGCCCTTTACGGATACCGGGCCAAAGACGGTGTGATCATGGTCACCACCAAAAATAAAAGTGCCACCAAAGGTGTCGGCGTGGACTACAACATGAACTACACCACCGATACCCCGCTCGACTATACAGACTTCCAATACCAATATGGCCAGGGCGAACGGGGCATACGGCCTACCACCCCGTTTCCGCAATCCGGCGTGTGGAGTTTTGGTGAAAAATTCCAGCCCGGGATGACGCAGGTGCTTTTCGACGGCAAAATTTACCCGTATGAACCCGTTTACAACCGCTATAAAAAATTCTATAATACCGGTACCAACCTCACCAATACGGTCACGCTTTCCACCGCCGGCGA
Source organism: Chitinophagales bacterium (assembly GCA_038229695.1). GTDB lineage: Bacteria > Bacteroidota > Bacteroidia > Chitinophagales > Chitinophagaceae > JACMLD01. Next base: position 894 of record JBBROE010000034.1, read on the forward strand.
CAAAGGAGGCCTGAGTCTTTCCCTGTCTAACACAGACAACAAAGGCATCGTCCCCAATTCCAAATTCAACCGCCGTTCGGTAAATCTCGGTTTCACCCAGAATGTCACATCCAACCTGACGATGCTCGGCAATGTAAACTACTCCAATGAAAAAAATACCAACCCACCCCAGGTCAATACCCAGGATATGGCCGTGCCCACCGTACTCTATACCCTGGCCAACTCGATGCCTTTCTACGCCCTCCAGGAAAACCAGGTGCTCCCCAACGGCAATGAATTTGTAATGTCGCGTTTCCTGGTTCGGAACAACCCCTACTATTCGGTCAACTACCGCAAAGAAAATATTTTGCGTGACCGGCTCCTGGGTAACCTGGCCATCAAATACCAGTTTACGCCCTGGCTTTACCTGCAAGGCCGGATAGCGCAGGATTATTACACGCGTTACCAGGATTATAATATCCCCAATGGCTATGCGCCCATACCAGCCGCTCCTTCCGGATTTGTGAACGGTTCCTTCACCCAGGATATCCGGCGTTTCCGGGAACGCAATTACGATTTTCTGCTCGGTGCTAACCACCGGATCGGGAGCTTCGGTATCGACCTCACCGCAGGCGGTAACCAGATGTACCGCAAAATGGAGTACAACAGCGTATCCGTTACCGATTTTATCATTCCTAAATTGTACACCGTACAAAACGGACGGGTGAAAGACCCGATTTACAGCAAAACGGAGCAGAAAGTGAATTCGCTTTACGGGGCCCTGGAGTTTTCTTACCGTAACTTTTTGTACCTCAATGTAACCGGCCGCAACGACTGGTTCTCCACCCTTGCCCCCGCTCACAACAATATTTTTTATCCCTCGGCCAGCCTCAGTTTTGTATTCTCCGATGCGCTCAGTGCGAGCATGCCGTCCTGGCTCAACTTCGGGAAGTTAAGGCTGGCTTATGCTGATGTAGGTTCCGACGGCGCAGTAGCCCCTTATTCCAATGTACTCTACTACTCGGTGAACAACAATCTTTATCCCAACCCGTCCGGCGCCCTTGTCCCCATCGGCGGCATTAACGGCAGCCAGGTTCCTAACCCTAACCTGCAGCCGTCAAGAACTTCGGAAATAGAGGCTGGTGTGGAACTGAAACTTTTCAATAACCGCGTGGGTCTCGATCTCTCCTACTATAAAAAAACAACAAAGGATCAAATTCTCGGCATACTCATTTCCGACGCATCGTCTTACACCAATAAGCTCATCAATGTTGGTAAAAGCAGGAACCAGGGTATCGAAATGATGTTGAACCTGCAGCCAATTGTGACCCGGAACTTCAAATGGGATTTCACATTCAACGGGGCCTATAACACCTCACGTGTGCTTCAACTGGGCCCTAATGCTGCAGACACATCCATCAATGTTTCCAATGGAGGCGGCCGCATCCTGCGCCAGGTTGTCGGCAAGCCGATAGACGCCCTGTACACCTACCTGTACCTGCGCGATAAAAGCGGACAGCAGGTTTTCGATAAAGCAAGCGGAAAGCCCATGCGCAACGAAGTGCCGCAGTACGTAGGCAACGCATTGCCAAAATATTTTGGGGGCATCACCAACACGTTTACCTACCAGCGGCTTTCGCTTACTGTGCTGGTGGACTTCAAACTCGGCGCTAAGATGATTGCCGGCTCAAACCAGAACGCGCTTCGTCATGGATTGCACAAGAAAACACTGGTCGGCAGGGCGGAGGGATTCGTTATCGGCAAAGGAGTAAATCCCGACGGCGGCATCAACAGCACCCACGCAGACCTCCAGCCGTTCTATGAAACGCCCAATGTACTGGGTGTTAATGAAGACTGGGTTTTTAATTCAGGCTTCTGGAAACTGCGGCAAATCACACTCGGCTATGACTTAACCCACCTGGTAAGAAATGTGAAATTCGTAAAGGGACTTAAACTGAGCGCTGTTGCCAATAATGTAGCCATCCTGAAAAAATGGACCGACAACATGGATCCCGAAAATACCGCCAACATATCAGATAACGAAACCGGGCTTGATTTCTGGACTGCCGTTCCCCCGACCAGAAGCATTGGCTTTAACCTGAGTGTGAAATTTTAACCGCAGTTCCGAACAGCCCATAAAACATTATACTATGCTACACATTAAAAAATATATCACCATAATCCTGGCAGCCTCCGCCTTTTCTTCGTGCGACAAAGGCTTTGCAGATCTGAACATCAACAAAGTGGATCCAACCGCACTTGACCCGCAGATTGTAATGAACGATGCAATTATTCTCACTACATACCCTGACAATTTCGCGACGCTGGGTATGCTCACTTACAACTTTCCGATTGTACAGCAGATCGTGACGCCATTCGGAAGTTCTTTATCGGGCGGCAACTACAACATCAAAAACACCAGCAACTCCGGGCTGGTATGGACCAACTTTTACCAGAACGTTTTGAAACAAAACCTGGATGTCATCAGCAAGACGAAGGATAATGCCTCACTGACGAACCTCTACAACGAGGCCCGCATCTGGAAAGCCCAGGCCTTCATGATCCTCACCGATACCTATGGCGATATTCCATATTCCGAAGGCGGCCAGGGCTTCAGTACCAACATCAGCTATCCCAAATATGACAGGCAAAAGGATATTTACAAAGATATCCTGAAGGAGATCGACGAAGCCACAGGCGCGCTCGATGCCACCAAGCCTGCTTCCCCCAATGATATCATCTATGGCGGCAATATACCCGCCTGGAAAAAGTTTGGCTACTCACTGCTCTTGCGGGCGGCCATGCGGCTCACGAAGATCGACCCTGCCACTGCACAGACCTACGTAACCAAGGCGGTTTCGGGTGGACTGATGACCGCAAATAAAGACAATGCCGTCATCCGGCATACCTCGCTGTACAATAACTGGATTGCGGTACACCTGACTGCCCGGGAAAAGGCTAACTTTTATATCGCCAAGCCATTTCTCGATTTCCTGAAAAACAACAACGATCCAAGACTTAGTTCCATCGCCGTTCGTGCAGTAGGCGCCCTCTCCGGTGCCGACCAGGTGCCGGCAAAAACAACTTCCGACCCCAGCAAACAGGTAGGTATGCCGATGGGGTATGATGATGTTTCTATAAAAAATACTTTTGCTGCCAACGGCGTAGCGAGCCTCTACGATTATTCCCAGGTGAACCTCAACACGATTCTTTCGCTTACTGCTCCCGAATACCTGGTAACTTATGCAGAAACGACACTGCTGCTGGCGGAAGCCACTTTCAGGGGCTGGACTACCGGTGATGCCGCAGCGCTTTATAAAACAGCCATTGAAGCGCACATGCGGCAGATGGCCGATTTCGGCCCTGCAGCCGCCATATCGGACGCCGATATCGCTGCGTATACCGCAGCTCACCCGCTTGATATGACCAAAGCACTTGAACAAATCAATACACAATATTGGGTGGCTTCCTTTATGAACGGCAGCGAAACCTGGGCTAATTTCCGGCGAAGCGGTTTTCCGGCCCTTGCCAAGAATCCCTACCCGGGTGCGGAAACGACCGGCAACTTCATCCGCCGCATGCCTTATCCTGACGGAGAAACCATCGTAAATAAAGCCAACCTCGACGCGGCCGTAGCTGCCCAGGGACCAAATGACTTGAACACCCCGGTATGGTGGGATAAATAAACAGATGCATCAACCAGTGGCAGCATTGCCGGAACAGTCGATTGCCGTAACGGCGTCTCCGGGAAAACTCCGCTTTATTCACGTATAATTGAGGAATGAAAAACTTTCTGCTGGGTTGTGACTGGGGCACATCTGCATTCCGGCTGGGATTGTATAACCTGGGGGAACAGCGGCTGATGGGCGAAATTGAAACGGATGACGGTATTTCGGGAATACACCGGCATTGGAAAAATGATTTGCATAACCCAGGCGGCCTCTCGCTCCGCCAGGTATTCAGGGACAGCCTGCACCAGCAGATACAAAAGCTTTCCCGCCAGCTGTCGATACCGCTGAATGACATCCCGGTGCTTATTTCAGGAATGGCTTCTTCTTCCATCGGGCTGGAGGATCTGCCTTATGCCAAACTGCCGTTTCCACTGGACGGCAGCGGGGCAGTAACCCGGGTATTTCGGTCTGACAAAGAATTTCCCCATGAGATCATGCTGATATCCGGCGTGAAGGGGCCTAATGACGTGATGCGGGGCGAAGAAACCCAACTGGTAGGCATAGCCGAAATGATGAAGGCACACAACAGCGCCGCCTTTGAAGGAGTAATTATTTGTCCCGGAACACATTCCAAACATATCTATGTAAAAGCCGGTAAGATTATCCATTTCAAAACTTTTATGACCGGTGAATTATTCGACATCCTGGGTCACTATAGTATTCTCCGGGAAGCAATTTCCTGGCCCTCCGGCGGCAACCTTCAGCCTTCAGCGATGACGGCGTTCAGAACCGGGTTACACGCTGCCGGAAAGAATAACCTGCTGCAAAACCTGTTCTCGGTGCGCACCAATCGCCTCTTCGATTTAATGAACCGCGAAGAAAACGGGTATTACCTGAGCGGGCTTTTAATCGGAACTGAAATGGCCGACCTCAGCGCCGCACCTGAAGAGCCCTGCTTTTTGTGCTCTGGAAAAAAGTTACACGATCTATATCGCATTGCCCTGGAAGAAATGGGCCTGGGCGATCGCAGTCACTTCATCTCCACTGCCTGGGTGGAAACTGCCGCGCTTAACGGCCAGCGCATCATTTATGACCACTTTTTAAAGCAATCACCTGCCAATGGATAATACCCTATTCTCCTGGACCCAGTTTAACACGATGCCTTTGGTGGGCATCATCCGCCACTTTACCGAAGAGCAGGTAAGAAACATAATGCCGCTGTATGTGGCAGCAGGCCTGTCCACCATCGAAATCACGATGAATACGACCGGTGCAACAAATCTGATCAGGCAGGTCCGCCACAGCTTCCCCGGCATCAACACGGGTGCAGGAACCGTCTGCAGCTCCGCCGATCTTGAAGCGGCACTTGCTGCGGGAGCACAGTTCATTGTAACACCCGTGGTGGACAAAACCATTATCAAAGCTGCAGTGGCTACGAACATTCCGGTCTTTGCGGGGGCGTTTACGCCAACGGAAATCTTCACAGCCTGGCAGGCGGGGGCTTCCCTGGTAAAAGTGTATCCCGCCGCAGTGCTCGGCCCGGGTTATATCAGGGATATCAAAGCGCCGCTGTCACAAATCAGGTTGTTGCCCACCGGCGGAATCCAACTCAAAGATATCAGGCCGTACCGCGATGCCGGTGCCGATGGCTTTGGTATCGGCGGGCCATTATTTGATAAAAACATCATTAGCAAAGAAAACTGGCAGGAGCTTGCCCGTCATTTTAAACAATTTGCCGACGCGGTAAGCAACTAGCCGGTTACCGGAAGAACCAATACCTGCAAGCTATTAAAACAGTTGTTCATGACCGTTACAAAGAGCAGTAATTACCGGTGGTATATCGTATCCCTGTTGTTCTTTGCAACGACCATCAATTATCTTGACCGGCAAATTATTGGTCTTCTCAAGCCCTTGCTGGAAAAAGAGTTTGGCTGGACCGAAACCGACTTTGCGCACATCGTCATGGCATTTACCGCCTCCTATGCAGCAGGATTGATCTCCATGGGTTGGGTAATCGATAAAATCGGAACGAAAATCGGGTATACGATAACGATAGTGGCCTGGAGTATCGCCGGTATGCTTCATGCGTTTGCGAAGAGTGCATTCGGATTCGGGGTAGCACGGGTGGGGCTCGGCCTGGGAGAGGCCGGCAACTATCCCGCCGCCATGAAAACAGTCGCGGAATGGTTTCCTGACAAAGAACGTGCGCTTGCCACGGGAATTTTCAACATGGGCACCAGTGTGGGTGTGGTGGTGGCGCTGCTGGTGGTACCCTTCATCCTGCAGGCTTACGGCTGGCAGCAGGTATTTCTCTTCACGGGTGCATCGGGTTTTATATGGCTTATTTTCTGGCTGAGGATGTACAGCGTGCCATCAAAACAAAAAAGCCTTTCCGCCGAAGAATATGGGTATATCACTTCCGGGCAGGCGGAAGAAAAAGGCCGCACCGCCGGGGGCCGGTCAGTGCGGTGGAAGAAATTGTTCATGTTCCCGCAGACCTGGGCTTATATTACCGGGAAGGGGCTAATAGACCCCATTTACTGGTTTTTCCTGTTCTGGCTGCCCTCTTATTTTTCATCCACGTTCAGTCTCGATCTTAAAAAACCAAGCCTTCAACTGATGATCATTTATGCTGCCACTACTGCCGGCAGTTTCGGGGGTGGCTATTTTTCGTCGTGGCTCATTAAAAAAGGCTGGCCTGTGCTGAAGGCGAGGAAACGCGCCCTCCTCATTTTTGCCGGTATGGAAATCTCTATCATCCTCGCCCAGTTTGCGAACGGGCCGTGGATGGCGGTATTGCTCATTAGTATCGCTGTAGCAGTGCACCAGGCCTGGGCCACCAACCTATTTACGATGGCCTCTGACCTGTTCCCGAAAGAAGCAGTGAGTTCGGTAGTCGGAATCGGGGGAATGGCCGGCGCACTCGGCGGAATTTTATTCCCGGTATTGGTGGGTTACCTGCTGGATGCGTACAAGCAATCCGGGCACCTGGCAGCAGGCTATAATCTACTGTTTACGATTTGTGGATTTACTTACCTGCTGGCGTGGCTGATCATCCAGCGGCTGACCCGAGGTGTTAAAAAAGTTACGCTTAACGAATTATACTAACTAAATCTGCTCGACATGAAACAAGAAAAGAATTTCCCCGGCACCGACCGGCGCAGTATGATGAAGATGCTTGCTCTCGGAGGGGCCGGCTTGCTGGCCCGCCCATTCGTACAGGCAGCACCACCCGTCATCAATACCGCCTACAAAAATGCCATGCCCCCCGTAAAAATCAGGAGTATCAGGGCTATCGCCACTGCCCCCGAAAACAGCAACCTGATCGTGGTGAAAGTGGAAACCACTGAACCCGGACTCTATGGCCTGGGCTGTGCCACTTTTACGCAACGGGCGGCCGTGGTGGTTACCGCCATAAACAGTTACCTGTCGGAATTTGCGGTAGGTAAAGACGTGGATAACATCGAGGACATGTGGAACTCTTTTTATGTAAGCTCTTACTGGAGAAACGGGCCGGTACTCAACAATGTAATCAGCGGGCTGGACCAGGCGCTCTGGGATATCAAGGGAAAAAGAGCCAACATGCCGGTCTACCAGCTGCTGGGCGGAAAAAGCCGTTTCGCCGTGGATTGTTATGAGCACGCAAACGGCAACAGTCCGGAAGCAGTAGCCACCGATGTCCAGAAATACATGGAAATGGGATTCCGTCATGTTCGGATCCAGCAGGGCGGCTATGGCGGCACCGGAAACAGCAACAACAAGCCACCCGATTTTAAAGAGGCTGGCTTTGGCTACGCCGGCGACCAGTTTATGGATGAGCAGGCCTACCTGCGTTCCGTTCCCAAAATGTTCGAAACTGTAAGAAAGACCTGTGGAGAAGAGGTACAGTTACTGCACGATATGCATGAACGGCCGCAACCTGCTGACACGATCCACATGATTAAACAACTTGAACCGTACCACCCTTATTTTATTGAAGATCCTTTTCCACCGGAACAAATGGAATACTTTCAGCAGCTGCGGGCCAGTACCACAGTACCGATTGCGATGGGTGAATTATTTAATAATATCAATGAATTCAAGCTGCCGATGGTCAATCGCTATTTTGACTTCATCAGGGTGCATGTTTCCCAGGTTGGCGGAATAACCCCTGCGATGAAGATCGCGAGACTCGGTGAATTTTTTGATATCCGTACGGCATTCCATGGACCCGGCGATGTGTCACCCGTCGGCCATGCCTGCCATGCCCATATCGATCTCACCGTTTTTAACTTTGGCATACAGGAAGCCGTACATTTTTCAGATAAACTAAAAAGTGTATTTACCGGTTGCCCGGTGATGAAGAACGGGTACATGTATGTAAACGAAGTGCCCGGTCACGGAGTGGATATCGATGAGAAGGAGGCCGCGAAATACCCCATCAGCACCAAATCAAACTGGCAGGTCCGCAAACGCGATGGTACAATCATTCGGCCCTGAGTGATCCGCAGCCTATACCGGTAAGCTACCGGATACCTATACACGTAAAAAAAACGTGCAGCGTAAGCAGGCTATTACGGGCAATTTTTGTGCACAACTCCTTCATTAAATTATTAATATACTGCTCATGTCAACATCAACCGGAAGAACTACGTTGTCCAGGAGAACAGCTATACAGTCGGTACTGGGTGCGATCGGTGCCACCATCACCTTGCCCCTGGCTGCCTACGCCGGGCAGCCGGAAAAAACCAGGGAAAAGGCCACGGTTAAAATCACCCGGCTGGAAACCTTTCTGGTGAAGCCCCGCTGGCTCTTCCTTAAAATACATACAGATGCGGGAGTTACCGGTTTGGGTGAACCGCTGCTCGAAGGCCGTGCGCTCACAATTCAAACCGCGATCAGGGAGATAGAACCCTACCTGCTGGGTAAAGACCCCCGCCACATTGTTCAGCACTGGCAGGCTATCTACCGGCATGCCTTTTATCGCGGGGGACCCGTGCTGACCAGTGCACTCAGCGGCATCGACCAGGCACTGTGGGATATTAAAGGAAAGCTGCTGGGCGTTCCTGTGCATGAACTGCTCGGCGGACCCACCCGCGATCGGGTAAGGGTATACGGCCGTGCGGCCACGCCGGAAGATATCAGGCAACGAAAGGCGGAGGGCTACACCGTAATAAAAACCGGCCTGGCCCATGAACATCCGGCCAATATCATCGAAAACCCCGCATTCATCAAACATGCGGTAGAGAGTTTTGCTGCCCTGCGGGAAGCGGGCGGAGCTGATATGGATATCGCCATCGATTTCCATGGCAACATCTCTCCCCAGACGGCCAAAGTGATCATCAGGGAGCTGGAACCGTTTTCGCCGATGTTCATCGAAGAGCCCTGCCAGGCGCAAAATGTAGATACCATGGTTGATATTGCACGCGGTACCTTTCTTCCCATAGCCGCCGGGGAACGCATCTTTACCAAATGGGGTTTCCGGGAATTGCTTGAGAAAAAAGCGGTGGGCATTGTTCAGCCGGATCTCTGCCATGCCGGCGGTATCACAGAAGGAAGACTCATTGCAGGTATGGCCGAAGCCTATTATATTCCTGTAGCGCCCCACAACCCGATGGGACCCATTTCCCTCGCTGCGGGCCTGCAGCTGGCTGCCAGCATTCCAAATTTCCTGGTGCAGGAACAAGTGACGCTGGGGGAAGGCTACCTTAAACACCCGTTCGTTTTGCAAAAAGACGGGACGGTCATGATCCCTCAAGGCCCCGGCCTTGGTATTGAACTGGACGAAGAACAAATCAAAGAAAAGCTGGGGCACGACTGGAAAAATCCTGAAGCATATAATTTCCTTGACGGTTCCGTCGTAGATTGGTAACACGCTGCCTTATGAAGGCAGCCCGCGGTGTGGAATTATTTTGCCCCGCTGTTGCCAAAATCCATTTTTACCGATCATGATGAAGTATTATGGCGTCAATGGCCTCACCCTAACGGTCTTGCTACTATCGTTCTTACCGGCCTGCCGCAATGCAGGGGCTGCACACCGGGAGTCCACGGCAGGTTCTGACTGGCCCGTGTATGGCGGCAACCCGGCGGGAAACCGCTACTCTTCCCTGCAGCAAATCGACACCGGCAATGCAAACCGCCTGGTGCCGGCGTGGGTATATGACACCGGCGAAAATAATACCGCAGAAAACAATGAAGGCGGCGACATCCAGTGCCAGCCGATTGTAATCGATGGAATCCTGTACGGCACCACCCCTTCCATGAAATTGTTTGCTGTTGATGCGGCCACAGGAAAAGAGCGCTGGAAATTTGACCCTTTTTCAGGGATGGGAAAACAGAAAGGCCGTCACCCACTGCGGGGCGTTACCTGGTGGCAGGATGGCGACGACAGGCGGATATTGTACGGGGCCGGGTCGATGCTGTATGCCGTGAATGCAGAAAACGGGCAACTTGTCGACAGTTTTGGCGATCACGGAAAGACCGATCTTCACCAGGGAATCGGTGATGAGCAGTCGCTTGGTCACCCGGTAAACAACCTGGGGATCAGGCTGACCACGCCCGGCATCATCTACCGGGATCTCATCATTACAGGCAGCAGTATGTCAGAATCCGGCGATGCACCGCCCGGCTATATCCGGGCGTTCAGTGCGAGAACGGGCAAACTGGCGTGGACATTTCACACGATCCCGCTTCCCGGTGAATATGGATATGATACGTGGCCGGATAGTGCTTACCGGTATATGGGCGGGGCGAATTGCTGGGCCGGGATGGTCCTTGATGAAAAACGAGGAATAGTATATGCAGGCACCGGTTCGCCGACCAATGATTTTTATGGCGGAGACCGTAAAGGACAAAACCTCTTTGCCAATTGTATACTGGCGCTGGACGCAAAAACAGGAAAGCGAATCTGGCATTACCAGACCATTCACCACGATCTCTGGGACCGTGACATTCCCTGCCAGCCGAACCTGGTAACGGTAAGGCACCATGGAAAATTAATCGAGGCGGTTGCCCAGGCCACCAAAGACGGACTCATTTTCCTGCTTGACCGGGACAGCGGCAAGCCTCTTTTTGATGTTCAGGAAAAGCCCGTACCGGTATCGCCGGCACTGCCGGGTGAATCGCCGTGGCCAACCCAGCCCCTGCCGGACCGCCCCGCTCCCTTTTCTTTGCAGGAACTGACGGCCAGTGAAATTACTACCCGGACAAAAGAAGGAAATACGTATGTTCTTGACCGTTACCTTACCAGCATGTATGGCAGTAAGTTTATGCCGCCGTCGCAGCAGGGCTCCCTGTATTTTGGCATGGGCGGGGGAGCCGAGTGGGGTGGGAATGCGGCCGATCCCCGCGGTATTCTCTATGTAAATGGAAACAATATGCTTTGGGATATCCGCATGCGGGTTACAAAAGAAGAGAACGGCCATACCAGCAGCCACGGGCAATTGTTATTTCAGGCAAGCTGTATGGGCTGTCATGGCGGTATCGACCGGCATGCCGGTGGGCAGCCCGGTCATGCCGACATCCCCAGTCTCTCGGAGGCCGGAAGCAGGCTGAACCGGGAGGCCATCCAGGCAGTGCTCCTGAACGGCAGGGGGCGAATGCCTTCCTTCCGCCAGTTGGCCGGTGCAGACCGCAATGCCATTATGGATTATATCCTGCACACAGAGCCGCCGGTAAAAATCAATAAAATAAAGACAGCAATCCCTGTTGCCACTCCCGTTAAGCCAAAAAAGACAATTCCTGGTTTCCCTTACGTTGCCCCGTTTGTCAATAACGGGTTACACCAGTTCAGGGATCCTGGCAATTACCCGGCAGTGAAACCGCCTTGGGGAACACTCAATGCCATCGACCTGAATACCGGCGACTACCGCTGGACGGTTCCATTGGGCTACTACCCCGCCCTGAACGGCATGCCGGCGACGGGTACGGAAAACCATGGCGGCCCGGTGGTGACGGCAGGTGGCCTCCTGTTCATCGCTGCCACGTACGACATGCACCTGCGGGCTTTCAACAGCAGGAACGGACAGGTATTGTGGCAGTATCTGCTCCCCGCCGGGGGGTTTGCTACACCCGTTACTTATATGGTGAATGGCATCCAGTATGTTGCTATTGCCGCCGGCGGCGGTCGCTATTCATTAAAAAACGGGGGGAAATATGTGGCGTTCTGCCTTCGCGAAAGAAAACCCTGAAACGTTCCGATGGTAACCTAATGTAACGCGGATTAAAAACCGTATGGCCAGGCAGCAACGATGCGCCTGGGATCGCAGTGTTTTGCTGCCCGGAGAGGTAATGCAGACGTGTGCGACGCCACTGCCGCTGCACCATGGTCTATCGCCGGGACCATAGTCATATTCCGTAAAGTAAACAAACCGGGGTGTGGATGAGGGGCCTGGCCCAGCCCAACCTGGCGGCAGGGTTAAACCGACATAATTTCTTTTTCCTTTAACGCCAGGGTTTTTTCGATAGCAGCGATATATTTATCTGTGCTGGTCTGTATTTCCTTTTCAGCATCTTTCCCTGCATCTTCACTCAGCCCGTCTTTCTGCAGTTTCTTGATCCCTTCGATGGCATCGCGCCGGATGCTGCGAACAGCAACTTTCGACTGCTCGCCTTCGCCGTTGGCTCTTTTCACCAGTTCGCGCCGGCGTTCTTCGGTAAGCGGTGGAAGAAATAAGCGGATGTTCATGCCGTCATTTTGAGGCGTGATACCGATGTTGGAAGCCATAATCGCCTTTTCGATCGGCTGCAGCATGTTTTTCTCCCAGGGTTGTATGGTAAGGGTCCTTACGTCGAGCACGGAAATATTTCCGATTTGCCCGATCGGTGTGGGCGACCCGTAATAATCCACGACGATCCCTTCCAGCATGTTGGGATTGGCCTTCCCGGCCCTCACCTTAACCAATTCCGCTTCCAGATGGTTGATGGCCTTACGCATGGATTCTTCGGTGCCGGCAAGTATTTTTTCCAGAGTGTCTGACATGTAAACGGGTATTAAAAGGAGGCAAAGCTAATAAACCTTCTGTTAAATGAATGGGATAAATGCGATGAAAATTTGCTGTGGGTGCTACCTGCTGAAGAGCCGAAGACCGGCAGGAGCAACAGGCAAAAAATCACTTCTGCTCAAGTACGGCATCCTTTTTAAGGGAGACGATCTTGGAAGAACCCTGTGCCGATACCCCGTCCTGGACGGCCCTGCCGTTTTCGGGAATCGTTTTGGCCAGTACCAGTGGACGTCGGCGGCGGCTGTAGTACAACAAGGCAATACCGGAAAAGAAAACAGCAAAAAGCCCCAGGATGAGCCAGGTGCAGTCGAACTGCCTGAGCAGGTAAACAGCAACGATGCCAATCAGGTTTACGCTTACCAGGGTAAGGGTAATGTTGCGGTGCGACATGCCCCTGTCGAGCAACATATGGTGGATATGATTCCGATCGGGGCTGAAGGGCGAACGGCGGTGGCTGATGCGGATGGCAAAAACACGAAGGGTGTCAAGCAACGGGATCATGAGGATGGCGAAGCCCAGTGCCGGCGCTGCGGAAACCGGCAGGTTATGGTAGGGAAGGTTGACAACGTTGATGAATTTGATGACCAGGATTGCGTTGATGAGGCCAAGCAGGAGTGAGCCGGTATCGCCCATAAATATCCGGGCCGGCTGAAAATTAAAGATGAGGAAAGCCGCCAGGCTGCCTGCCGCAGCAAATGCCAGTATCGCATAAGGAAGCTGGTTCACTTCGTAAAAATAAATTCCAAACACGGTAACCGCCATCAACGCCAGACTTGCTGCGAGCCCGTCCACCCCGTCAATCAGGTTAAAAGAGTTAATGATGACGATGATGGTTAAATAGGTAAAAACGATACTGACGATGGGCGACAAAGATCCGATACCCAGGAAGCCGTGCATACTCTGGATTTGTATGTTCCCTTTATAGATAATAAGAAAGGCAGCACCCACCTGGCCGATAAATTTTTTGATCGGGGTGATATCCAGAATATCATCTTTGAGACCCAGAAAAAAGATGACAAAAAATGCAGCAAAGAAGTATTGAAATTCCGGGGCCTGGCCAAAGGGTATAATAGTGAGACAGGCCATTACAAATCCCGCGTAAATACCTAGTCCGCCCAGGGATGGAACCGGTACATCATGAATTTTTCTCGCGTCCGGGACATCATATAATTTTTTATTCTCTGCTACAAATATGATCACCGGTATAGAGAGATAAGTGATCACAAATGCCGTTGATATACAAAGTAAAATATCAAACATTAATAAATAAATTGATGATCATAATGAATAACCATAAGAATAGCATCCATTTGAAAGTGCCCCGGGGCGCTTCCCGGCCCGGCACACGGCTTGCAAGATACCGTATCTTTTCGAATTCCAAATGCTGAAACCCGCCGCCTGCGCGGTACTGGCAAGGCCTTCCCTGCCGTAAAACTTTTGTCGTTTCCGGATATTCCTTTTTAAAATTCATTTAGCTTTGTCGGCAACGACGAAAACGACATGCTATGGCTGAACTGAAAGAAATCGCTACACAAATTCGCAGAGACATTTTACGTATGGTACACGGTGTCAATTCGGGTCACCCGGGCGGTTCGCTGGGTTGTACAGAATTCTTTACAGCCCTGTATTTCAAGGTTATGAAACACAATCCCGATTTTAACATGGACGGGACCAATGAAGACATTTTTTTTCTGTCGAACGGGCATATTTCACCGGTATTCTACGCCGCCCTCGCCCGGTCAGGGTATTTCAGCATCAATGAATTATCTACGTTCCGTAAAATAGACAGCCGTCTCCAGGGTCATCCTGCCACTGCGGAGCACCTGCCGGGGATACGTATTGCTTCGGGGTCGCTTGGCCAGGGCATGAGTGTTGCCATCGGGGCTGCCCTTGCCAAAAAGATGAACCATGAAAAGAACGTAGTTTTCTCCTTACACGGGGATGGAGAACTGGATGAAGGACAAAACTGGGAGGCGATTATGCTGGCGGCACATCACAAGGTGGACAACCTGATATCGACGGTTGACTGGAATGGACAGCAGATTGATGGCACCACTGCCCACGTGATGAACCTGGGGAACCTCGATATCAAATTTGCCGCTTTTGGCTGGGAAGTCATCCACCTGGAAAACGGAAACGATATGGATCTGGTTGTGAACACCCTTGAAAAAGCCAAAACATTTGTCGGAAAAGGCAAACCCATCGCCATCCTGATGAAGACGGTTATGGGCAGTGGGGTGGACTTTATGGAAGGTCACCATGAATGGCATGGCGTGGCGCCGGACGATGAACAACTTGCCAAAGCACTTGCCCAGTTGCCTGAGACCCTGGGTGATTACAAAGACTTTTCCTCAAAATAAGCGGCACAGAGCAGCCGCCCTTATGCCTGTTCAGCTTTTGAGGGCAATCGGCTGGTGAGCTGCTTTGTAGGATGGGAACCATGAAGCAAGCATGGCAATCACCAGTACGGTAAGGAACACAAGGATAATATCGCCGGGAAGAAATTTTACCGGGTAGTGATCAATCAGGAAGGTATTTCCACCGAGCTTCACCAACTTGTATTTTACCTGTAGCCAGCCAATCAGCAGGGCCAGTATAATACCGCCGCCACCCCCGACAAGGGCCAGCAGCAGTCCTTCGCTTAAAAATATTTTCTGTACCGCGGTCGTGTGGCTGCCCATGGCCTTGAGGATTTGGATATCCTTTTGCTTTTCGAGAATGAGCATGGTCAGCGCCCCGATCATCGTAAACGCTGCAACGACAAGAATAAAAGAAAGCAGTACAAAAATAAACCATTTTTCCCTTCGCATTGTGCCGTAGAGACTGCTGTTCTGCTGGTACATGGTCTGCACCCGGTAATTCTTTCCGAGCCAGTCCTGCAGGCTTTTCTGCAGGTCGTCGGGCTGGGTATGGCCGGCCAGGGCGATTTCGGCTGCGCCGAAAGTTTGGGGAGACAGGCCCATCATCCGTTTAATGAAACCGAGGTTGGTAATGACGTAATTATTATCGAAGTCTTCCTGGATGGCAAAGGTACCCGCACTCACGATGTTGTCGGCGCTCAGGGATTGCAGCGGGTCGGCCGCTTCCATGTTTACGGTTCCCTTTCCCGGCAGGTAAACTGTCAGCGGCAGCAAGGCGCGATCGCTTTCGATTCCCATCATATTTTCCACGCCGGCGCCCATGACCATATCCGGCTTATCGGCATTTCCGAGTAAAAATTTACCCCGGATCAGGCGGCGGGCCACGTTGTTTACCCGGTGGTAGTTGCTGTCTACTCCCTTTATGTAAACAAGTCCCTGGAACGAGCCATTTTGCAGCAGCGCTTTTTCCTCCAGGGTATAGGAAACGGCCCTGACACCCGGCCAGTTGGCTAACCGGTGTTGCTGGTCTGGTGTAAGCTGCATGTTTTTAGCCGAAGCAGGGATGATGCGGATATCGGTATAAAAATCGGCGTACAGGGATTTTACCAGGTCTTCAAACCCGTTGAACACGCTTAATAAAATGATGAGCGCCGCGGTACCGGTTGCCATGGCCACTACGCTGGTCCAGGCAATGATGTTGATGGCATTGGTGGATTTTTTCGCATTAAAATAGCGCCAGGCAAAAAGAAAATTCAAGGTAAAATTTTTACGGCTTTAGGGCGGCCCATGTACGGAAGGCTCAATGCGCGGATGCCGGTTTTGGCCGGATGATCAGAGATCGGTTTTGTCGTCTTTGATTTTCCTGAATAGCTCTTCCATCCTGAATACGTTGTCCAGGGTATCATCCATAAAATACCGCATCTCCGGTATCCGCCGCAACTGGTGTTTAACGCGGGTGACCAGTTCTTTCTTTATTTCCCAGGCCCGCTCCTCAATTTTTTTCATAGCTGCCCCGGCATCCTGCACCTGGAAAAAGCTGAGGTAGACCCTTGCTTCGAGCAGGTCGGGTGTAATCTTTACAGACGAGATGGACACCATTCCTCCGGCCACCATATTAAGACCGAGCCGCTGAAAAATATCCGTGAGGTATTCATTCAGTAAACCGGCTATCTGTTTTTGACGTTTTCCTTCTTCCATAGCTGTCTGGTTGTATGCGGTAAAATTACGGTTTATTTGCCGGCCATGGGGAGCAAACGCAGCCTCGTCTTAACTTTTGATGTTGGACCAGGGCCGGGGGCAGCCAGGTAATTATGGCATGCATCCATAAATCATTCGTAATTTTACCGGGTTCAGGTCCGGGTTTGCCAACGCTAAAAATACTACCATGAAAACGATACTGATCGCGATCGATTATAATCCAAGCGCAGAAAAAATTGCTGAGACGGGGTATGCACTTGCCAAAGCGATGGATGCAAAAGTGGTACTGCTTCATGTGATGGCTGATGTCGCTTATTATTCGGCCAGCCAGTTTTCACCGATCATGGGCTTCAATAATTTCAACCCCACGAATGCGCTGTTACCCGAAACGATCAATGATATGAGGCGCGGGGTGGAAGAATTTTTATCGCACACCAGGGAGCACCTCGGCGATACCGGCATTGAAACAATTGTAAGGGACGGGGATACCGCTGATACCATCATCAGTACAGCCGTAGAAAAGGGGGCCGATACCATTGTGCTGGGCTCACACAGCCGGCGGGGGCTGGAAAAAATACTGATGGGCAGTGTGTCTGAAAAAGTGCTGCACCACAGCAAAATACCGCTATTTATTATCCCTACGCGGGAATAATCCGGGTTATTCAACAATCAGGACACAAAAAAAGACCGGCTGGCCGGTCTCTCTCGATAATGTATCACGTCTCTTATTTATTAATCATTTGTTTTGCTTCGATGCTAAGGGTAGCATGCGGAACAGCACGGAGGCGGGCCTTATCGATAAGCTTCCCCGTCACCCGGCAGATACCATAGGTTTTGTTTTCGATGCGCATCATCGCCTTTTCGAGGTGGTCGATGAAAGAAATCTGGCGGCTGGCCATCTGGCTCAGTTGTTCTCTCTCCATGCTCATTCCACCATCTTCCATGGTCATATAGCGGCCATCATCGTTGTCTCCACCCATCTCATCCTTCCGGGTAATCAGGCCCTGGAGATAAGTAAGTTCTTTCTTGGCCGCATCAAGTTTCTTGGTAATAATCTCCCTGAATTCCGTTAGTTCTGCATCACTGTATCGCATAGTCGGTCCGGATAGTTGTTCTGAAGGTTGATCTAATACTGATTTTGTAAAGTCGGGCTGGTATTTGCGAACTGTTTTCGTCTTGATTTCCGGCATGGCCACTTTTGCCGGTTTGTCAGTCACCGGCTGTTTTTTGGGAACAGGCGCCGGCGTGTTGGTAACCGGTTTAAACGTGGGTTTTGGCGGTATGTAGGGCTTTGCCTGGGCTGCCGACATCGGTTCGGGTTTTTTCGGATCGGCCTTTTTTGGCTGAACCGGTTCTGCTTTGGGCTTGATAACGGATTTTACGGAAGCTGCCTGGACCGACTTTTTCGGAGCAACCGACTTTGAAGCAGATTTAGTTGCTGAAGCAGGTTTAGGTACTGCGGCAGGTTTAGATACCGCGGCAGGTTTAGGTACTGCGGCAGGTTTAGGTGCTGCAGCAGGAACCTTGGCAGGAAGGGGCTTCGGGGCAGGCTTAACCGCTTTTTTCGGAGCGGGAGCAGGTTTTGGCGCTGCCTTTTTGGCAACCGGTTTTTTGGCCGGCGCCGGTTTGCCTGCTTTTTGAGGAGCAGGTTTAGCAGGGGCTTTTTTCGCCGTTTTAGCTGCTTTTTTCTTAACTGCCATACTTAATTTGCTTTTTTGGTAACTAACACTTTCAGTAGAATGTCGTTCACTTCAATTTCAGTGCCATTGCTAATTTGGGGCACAAAGTCAATCTTATCTGCCAGAATTTCGGCGCAAATATAGTTATTATACTTATTGACGGCCTCAGCCAGCCCGGGGTGAGCCGTCAATTCAACCACAATTCTGTCAGTGAGTGCGAAACCGTTGTCTTTCCTGATTTTCTGGATGCGGTTGACCAGTTCCCTTGCATTCCCTTCTTCCTCCAGTTCCGGGGTTACCGTTACATCCAGTGCAACGGTCAGCGGTCCCTTCGAAGCCACCATCCAGCCCGGGATATCTTCACTGCTGATCTCCACATCCGTAACCTGTAATATTACGGGTTCGTTTTCAATCAGCAATGAATAACTGCCCTCTTTTTCCAGCCGGGCGATATCTTCCTGGCCGAACGAGGCAAGTGCGGAGGCGACCGCTTTCATTTTTGGTCCGAGGCGTTTGCCGAGGGCTACATAATTGGGTTTTATCTTTTTGCTGATGAAGCCATCCTCTTCCAGGTAAGCGACCTCTTTTACGTTTACTTCTGATTGTATAAGCTCTTCAATCTGCTGAAACTGCTCCTTCATATGCGCATTCAACACCGGCACCAGGATTTTCTGCAGCGGCTGACGAACCTTGATATTGATTTTTTTCCGGAGTGACAACACCAGCGATGATGCATCCTGGGCCATCCGCATGCGCTCCTCCAGCGGAAGGTCGATCACAGATTCGTCGGCTTCAGGGTAGCGTGTATGGTGTACTGAAGTCACCTTGTGGCGGTTTGTGATTGCGTTGAGGTTGATAAAAAGTGCATCGCTTAAAAAGGGAGAAATAGGTGCCATCAGCTTTAGGATGGTTTCCAGGCATTCATATAAAGTCTGGTAAGCTGATATCTTATCCTCCTCGTATTCTCCTTTCCAGAAACGGCGCCTGCACAGGCGCACATACCAGTTGCTGAGCATTTCGTCGACGAAATCTTCGATAAGCCTTCCTGCGGTTGTCGGCTCATAGTCATCGAATCCTGCCGTTACCCGGCCTACCAGTGAATTGAGGGCAGACAGGATCCACCGATCGATCTCGGGTCTTGCGGCAACAGGAATATACGCTTCGCTGAAGGCAAATCCGTCGACATTTGCATAGAGGGCAAAAAACTGGTAGGTATTGTAAAGGGTACCGAAGAATTTGCGCTGTATTTCGCGGATTCCACCCAGGTCGAATTTGAGGTTGTCCCAGGGAGATGCATTGGTGATGAGGTACCAGCGGGTGGCATCGGCCCCAAATTCTGCGATAGTGGCAAAAGGATCCACCATATTGCCAAGGCGTTTGCTCATCTTATTGCCGTTCTTATCCAGGACGAGCCCGTTGGAAACGCAGGTCTTGTATGCAACGCTGTCGAACAGCATCACGGCCAGCGCGTGTAAGGTATAAAACCATCCCCTGGTCTGGTCCACTCCTTCCGCAATAAAATCGGCTGGAAAACTCTGCCGGAATTCAGCCTGGTTCTCAAAAGGGAAATGCCATTGAGCGTAGGGCATGGCGCCGCTGTCGAACCAGACATCGATCAGGTCGGGCACGCGCTGCATGGGCAGGCCAGAATCGCTGACCAGTACGATTTCATCCACATAGGGTTTGTGCAGATCCAATATGCCGTCGTGGAAATAATTTTTGTTGATGTCACCGCCGAGGGCTGCGGTGGCCTTGCGAATTTCCCGGTTCAGTTCCTCCACGCTGCCGATGCATTTCTCTTCCGTGCCTTCTGCGGTCCTCCATATGGGCAGTGGTGTTCCCCAGTACCGACTCCGGCTGAGGTTCCAGTCCACCACGTTTTCAAGCCAGTTACCAAACCTTCCCTCGCCGGTGGATTTGGGCTTCCAGTTGATTGTTTTATTCAATTCTACCATCCGGTCTTTAACGGCGGTCGTCCTGATAAACCAGGCATCCAGCGGGTAATACAGCACCGGCTTGTCGGTACGCCAGCAGTGTGGGTAATTGTGTTCGTATTTTTCTATTTTGAATGCCCTGTTTTCTTTTTTGAGTTTAACGGCGATATCAACATTTACATCCGCATAAGTGGGATCATCCGTATAATTTTTGACATAGCGGTGGCTGAACTCGCCAAGGTCCGCTACAAACTTCCCCTGCCTGTCGACCAGGGTCAGGATGCCGATATTGTATTTTTTTCCGACCTTATAATCGTCGGCGCCGAAAGCCGGCGCAGTGTGGACGATACCGGTACCATCTGCGGTGGTTACAAACGTATCCAGCATTACGCGGAAGGGGTCCGCGCCGGGAGTTATTTCGGTAATTTTTTCCAGACTGTTTGCGGCCGCCGGGAGGAGTTGCTCATAGCGGCTTCCTTCCAGGTCGGCCCCTTTAAAAGCAGCCAGTATTTTCCAGGGAAGCACTTTGCTGTCGGGGTGATATTGATCAAAATCCGCGTTGTCATCCCCGGGTTGAAAGTATTGACCGACGAGGTTCGACGCCAGTATTACCTGCACGGGCTGGTGGGTATAGGGGTTGAATGTTCTGACCAGGACGTAGTCGATGGCCGGACCAACGGTCAGTCCGAGGTTGGAGGGAAGCGTCCATGGGGTTGTCGTCCAGGCGAGCAGAAAGATGGCCGTCTCCGGTGAACCCGGCTGCGCGGAAGGATGTTCCCGCCGGACAGCATCGAACAGGAAGCGGTTGTGGTTGTCCGGCAGCAGGTTAAACATGGCCACGATACTCGTATCTTTTACAAGTTTGTAGGTACCCGGCTGGTTTAGTTCGTGCGAACTGAGCCCCGTGCCGGCCGCCGGTGAGTAGGGCTGGATGCTCACACTCTGGTACAGCAATCCCTTTTTATACAATTCGCTCAGTAGCCACCAGAGCGATTCTATGTAGTCGTTGGTAAAAGTAACGTAGGGATGTTCCAGGTCTACCCAATACCCCATTTTCCGGGTTATTTCATCCCATTTGTCTTTATACCGCAGCACCGCTTCACGGCACTTACGGTTATAGGCTTCAACGGAAATGGTTTTGCCAATGTCTTCTTTTGTGATCCCCAGTTCTTTTTCTACGCCCAGTTCAATCGGTAGACCATGCGTATCCCAGCCGCCTTTTCTTTTTACCTGGAATCCTTTCATCGTTTTATAGCGGCAGACCAGGTCTTTCAACGTGCGGGAGATGACGTGGTGTATTCCCGGAAGGCCGTTTGCACTCGGGGGCCCCTCATAAAACACGAAGGGTGTGGCTCCTTCCCGCAATGAAACACTTTTCTGAAATGCATCCTCCGCTTCCCAACTGGCAAGCATTTCTGCTTCAATCCGGGGTAAGTGCAAACCCTTATATTCTTTATACAAAGCCAACATAATTTGATGCTGATTATTCGAATAAAATGGCAGATATCGCCTTTTTTACAGGATGGCGAAGTTAGGGAAATAGCAATGAACACGCGAGTCCCGGCGGGGGATGGGCCCAGTAGGGAAATGGCTAAAATACCTGGGCTGCAGGCATTTGACTACCAGCAGGCCTTGTTAAGGAAAACATTAAAATAACAGGTGGTGGACCGTGCGGCACTTCCAATTATCCACAATAAAACGGTTTGGCATAGTTTCTGAAAGTTCAAGCGGGAGTTTGAAACTATGAATATCAACGTGTTGATTCTACGATAGTTCCTATAGTATTATCACGAAGCCAGATCTTTCTTTCGAGTAACCATATTATCATTATCTCTTTCTACGGTTTAGGGTTTAGGGGTTAAAAGGGGGGTATTCCTACTCCCCTTCCTTTTTAAAACATTCCTATTCCAGGGATATTCCGTTTTTAAATCCATCTGTTTCCATAGTTAAACCATTCTTTTCTTATCCAATACTACCGATAAAACCGGGTTCAGAGGAGGCTCTGAAACCAATCTATAAAGTCTTTCACTGCGGTGGAAGGCTTTTTTTTTATAACGATTCCGGCGTTGATTATTTGCGACGACTGCGTTTGTAGATGCGGATAGCGCCAAGCAGAAGGCCGATAAAAAGTAGCAGGCCACCGAGGGCGCGCCAGAGGCCGGGCGGTTGTTTTACCACGGCCAGGAGTACGATGGCCACCAGGAAGATTGTGGCCACTTCATTCCATATCCGCAGCTGCTGCGAGGTAAAACGGAAGATGCCATTTAGTTGCTGGCGTACCAGCACGTGCAGGGACAGGTGGTAAACATAGAGACCGGCGACAAAAAAAAGTTTGACCAGGAGCCAGTCGGGCAGCGCTGCGAGCTTGTACCAGGTGGCGCATCCCAGGATGAGGGTGAGTATGGCGGAAGGCCAGGTGATGCCATACCACAGCCTTTTGATCATGATGGCAAACTGACCCTGCAGTATCAATTGCTCGGCCGCAGGTTTTGCAAGTGCCTCGGTGTTGTAGATCAGCAGTCGCGGCAGATAAAACAATCCTGCAAACCAGGTCACCACAAAAATTACATGGATGGCTTTCAGGTAGAGATACATGATCAGGAAGATATCATATTTTGGTCGCCCGCCACATAATTCTTTATCCAGGCAGAGAGGGCATTTACCCAGAGTGGATGGATGTTCAGGCAGGGTATCATCCTGAAGGAAGTTCCGCCTGCTTTAAGGAATGATTCGCGACCGCGTTCATCGATTTCCTCGAGGGTCTCCAGGCAGTCGCTCACAAAGGCCGGACATACGACCAGCAGGTTTTTGATGCCTTCAGCGGGCATCTGTTCGAGACGGATATCGGTGAATGGCTGCAGCCATCCCTTACCCAGCCGGGATTGAAAAGAAAGGCTGAATTTGGAGGATGGCATGCCGAGCCGGGAAGTGACGATCCGCGTGGTCGTGAAAACCTGGTGGCGGTAACAATGGGCATGAGCAGCCGAAGGCACTGAACAGCAGTCGGCCTGCTTCAGGCAGTGATTACCCGTCAGGTCACTTTTCCGTATATGCCGTTCCGGGATGCCGTGATAGCTGAACAGCACGTGGTCGTAAGGCTGCTCCAGGTAGGGGGCCATATTCGCTACCATCGCATCGATATAATTTGGATCTGAATAGAACGGTTGCAATGTTTTCACCTTAAACGAATAGCCATTCCTGTTATAAATCTCCAGGGCGTATTCAACGGCGGTTTCGTAGCTTGACATTGCATAGTGCGGGTAGAGGGGCAGCAGGATAACCTCTTCAAGGCCGGGCTCTTTTTCGAGCAAGCTATTGAAGGCATCTTCGGGTGAAGGATTGCCGTAACGCATGCCTACGGCAACGGGTTCAGAAATTTCCGCCTGCAGGGCACGCTCCAGCTGGTGGGTCAATACTACCAGGGGAGATCCTTCTTTGGTCCACACGGTCTTATAGGCTTCGGCAGATTTTGGGGCCCGGAAAGGAACGATAATCCCTTTTACGAGCAGGCTGCGCAGCAGGTAGGGAAAATCAATCACGCGGCCATCCATCAGGAATTGCCTGAGGTAGCGGGCAACATCTTTAACTTCTGTAGTATCGGGTGAACCGAGATTCATCAGCACCACACCTCTTTTAACGGCTTGATCCATATGTATAAAATGACTGCAAATGTAAACACGTGTGGCATCAGAAAGTTCAGCACCCGGATGTTTGCGTCGACAGTTATTGTAACCAATCGCAAGATTATCTCGGTTGGCAAAAAATGACAGTCTGATGACATGGATTTTCGTTTTTTGGGAGCCGCTGAACTAATTTCGCCGTATTACAATTGAAAGAGCTTCATGAAAGGAAATGACTGCAGTGATCTACAGAATTTTTGCATAGCCGGGATCAATTACAAAAAGACGGACGCTTCTCTACGCGGACAATTTGCGATTGCACCCGCTCAGTATATCAGGATGCTGGCTGCTGCACCCGGTTTTTCGCTCCGGGAATTATTTATCCTTTCGACCTGTAACCGCACTGAAATTTATGGATTTACTGATGACGTTCAACACCTGATCAACCTGCTCTGTTCGGAAACAACCGGTTCAGCCGAGATATTCAGGTCGCTGGCTTATTGTAAAGAAGGCACCGCCGCGGTGAGCCATTTATTCGAGGTGGCAGCCGGGCTTGACTCGCAGATACTGGGTGACTACGAAATCATCGGCCAAATCAAACAATCGGTTAAGGTTGCCCGCGAGAACGGTTTTATCGGCTCGGTACTCGATCGCCTGGTCGGATCCGTTTTGCAGTCGTCAAAAGCCATTAAAAACCAGACGGCGTTAAGCGGTGGCACAGTATCCGTTTCTTTTGCAGCCATTCAATATATCAGGGATACCGTTGAGGTAACCGGGAAGAACATCCTGGTGCTCGGTACTGGCAAAATCGGTCGCACAACCTGTAAGAATCTCGTACAACACCTCGGTACGCGCTGCATCACGCTGATCAACCGCAGCCCAGAGAAAGCAGCCACACTGGCAGCTGAGCTGGGCCTCCGGCATGCCCCGTATTCCGACCTGGAACAGGCGGTTGCTGAATCTGATATCATCCTGGTGGCCACCAATGCACCGGAACCGGCCATTCTGGCTTCGCAGCTCGAAGGCCGCGGCACTAAACTCATCATCGATTTATCTATTCCATATAACGTTGAAGCGGCAGCGCAGTTACTGCCCAATATCACCCTTATTAATGTTGACGGACTCTCCCGGCTGAAAGATGAGACCCTCCTGAAAAGAAAGGCGGAAGTACCCAAAGCCAAAGCCATCATCGCCGGTCATCATGCTGAATTCAACAACTGGTATGAAATGCGTCGTCATGTGCCGGTCCTGAAGGCGGTAAAAGACAAATTGCACGAATTACACATCTGCCAGGTTGAATCCGGCGCCTATACGGATATTTCCTTCAGCAATTTCCTCCTTGAGAAAGATGCCCGGATACAGAAAGTTATCACCTCCATGGCCGTAAAGATGCGGTTGCAGAACCAGCGGGGCTGCCAGTACATTGAAGCCCTCAATGATTTTATGGCTGCTGGTTCAAACTGACAGACATGACACATAGCATTCGAGTTGGAACAAGGGAGAGCCAGCTGGCTGTCTGGCAGGCGGACGCCGTCCGGCAACAGCTTGCAGCGCACGGCTACGAGAGCCAATTATGCTTTATCAAAAGTGAAGGTGATATAGACCTGCAGACACCACTCTATGCCATGGGTGTGCAGGGCATTTTCACGAGAAGCCTCGATATGGCTCTTTTAAATAACAAGATAGACATTGCGGTTCATTCAATGAAAGACGTACCGGTGGCGCTGGCCAGGGGAATCGCCCAGGCCGCGGTTTTACCCCGGGCTTCTTACCGGGATATCCTGGTTTTCCGGGAGTCCGCCGCGTTCCTTGATCATCCAGGTGATACAGCCGTGATTGCCACGAGCAGTATCCGCCGCAAGGCGCAATGGTTACACCGGTACCCGAAACACCGGATCGAGAACCTCCGCGGCAATGTGAATACCCGTTTGCACAAGGTCGGCAACAGCAGCTGGCAGGGCGCCATCTTTGCCGCGGCCGGCCTTGAAAGAATCGGCCTGCGGCCAGATAAATCCCTGGACCTTGACTGGATGCTGCCAGCGCCTGCGCAGGGTGCCATAATGGTGGTGTGCCGTGAAGACGAGCGGTTTTTCGTGGATGCCTGCGCGCATTTAAATGATCCGGTTACGGCGCTGTGTACTAAAATTGAACGGGATTTCCTGTCGGCCCTGCTGGGCGGATGCAGTACGCCAATCAGCGCTTATGCACATGCGGAAGAAGGAGTAATACAGTTTGCCGGCAACGTGTTTTCGCCAGATGGCGTTCACCAATTTGAATGCAACCAGGTTGCAGCCGCGACGGCCGCGACAGAATTGGGTAAAGAGGCCGCACGGGAAATTATGGCTGCAGGGGGCCATATCATTGAAAGCATTGTCAGGGATGGTAACAACTAATATAAATTTATTATCTACCCGCCCGCTGCATGAATCCCTAATTAGGGAAGCTGCCGCGAAGGGCATTCTGATCGATGTACTTTCATTCATTACAACGGAAGCCATTGAAACGACAGAAGTTCAGCAGGAGGTTGAATTGGCTTTACAGCAGTCCGCAACCGTTGTATTCACCAGTATGAATGCAGTGGAAGCCGTGGCAGGCTTTATGCAGGAAGAGCAGCCTGACTGGGCGGTATACTGCATGGGCAACACCACGCGCGAACTGGTGGAACAGTATTTTGGCGAAGCGGCTGTCCAGGGCACGGCAGATAACGCCGGCGATTTGGCGGAACTGATTGCCGAAAAAGCTGGTACGCAAGAAGTCATATTTTTCTGCGGCGATCAGCGCAGGGATGAACTGCCGGACATCCTGCAGACAGCCGGCCTGGAGGTGCAGGAAATAACGGTATACCATACCATCGCCACCCCTCACCGGCTGCGGAAAAAATATAACGGGGTATTGTTTTACAGCCCCAGCGCCGTCGATAGCTTTTTTACAGTAAACACGCTCGATGAGAAAACCCTCCTTTTCGCTATAGGCACAACAACGGAAGCGGCCTTGCGTAAAATAAGCCATAACACTATTATAAAAAGCCCCGCCCCCGGTAAGGATAACCTGGTAAGACAAGCGATTCGCCGGTTTAGCCAGTAAAAATCCGGGGAATGACGGCCCGTATCTGAAACAGCCTGAAATTATAATTATGACTGCTTTGAAAAATGATTTATTACTGCGGACACTAAGGGGTGACACCACCGAAAGGATTCCGGTATGGATGATGAGACAGGCCGGCCGCTACCTGCCGGAATACATGGTGCTCCGAGAAAAATATGGTTTTTTTGAACGCTGCCAGACGCCGGAACTGGCCTGCCGCATTACGCTGCAGCCGGTGGACATCATCGGCGTGGATGCCGCAATTCTCTTTTCAGACATCCTGGTGGTTCCGCAGGCGATGGGGCTGGAAGTGCAACTCATCGAAAGCAAGGGACCGGTACTCCCTGACCCAATCCGCCATGAAGGGGACTTACAACGTGTCCGCGTGCCGGATGTGCAGGACACCCTCCACTACGTGTTTGACGCTATCCGGATGATCAAAAAGGAATTAAACGGAAGGGTACCGCTGATCGGTTTTGCGGGTGCTCCATGGACCCTCTTGTGTTATATGGTGCAGGGAAAAGGCTCCAAAACCTTCGACGAAGCCAAGGCGTTTTGTTATACCCAGCCGGTGCTCGCTCACCAGCTGCTGCAAATGATAACCGACACTACAATTGCCTACCTGAAAGGACAGGTAGCAGCAGGGGCAGATGTGGTGCAGGTGTTTGACAGCTGGGGCGGATTGCTCGGACCGGCAGATTTCGAAGCCATTTCACTTTATTACATCCGGCAGATTGCCGCCGCGCTGAAAGACGAAGTGCCCGTTATTATTTTTGCGAAAGGTGCCTGGCATTCGCTGGATAAGATGGCTGCCACCGGTGCCGCCGGCCTGGGTATCGACTGGTGTATTGAACCGGCCTTTGCCAGGAAACTGGCCGGTGAGCAGGTAACCCTGCAGGGTAATTTTGACCCGGCCAAACTATTGTCGCCCATACCGGTTATTAAGCAGGAAGTAACGGTAATGCTGGAGCAGTTCGGAACCGGCAAATACATTGCTAACCTCGGCCATGGCATTCTTCCCAATGTGCCCGTTGATCATGCCAGGGCTTTCGTGGATACCGTGAAATCATGGACCGGTAAAAAATAATCAGTTAGGCCCGCTGGTAGCCTAACGGTTTACATCAAGCGGAATTTTTTTTTGACGAAAAAAGTTCATGACAACAAGTTCGATCATATCACCAGGTGCTTCCACGATAAAAACATCATGGGTGAGTTACATCAGCAACCTGCAGGATGAAATTTGCCACGCGCTTGAAAACGCCGATGGGCAGCAGACTTTCCGGGAAGACAACTGGGAACGTGAAGAAGGGAAAGGCGGCGGCGGACGCACGCGGGTGCTCGCAGGCGGTGCCGTCTTTGAAAAGGCCGGGGTTAATACATCGGCCGTGTTCGGGTCGGTTACGGAAAAGATGAAACAACAGTTGCCGGTTGGAACGGCGATAGACTGGTTCGCCGCAGGTTTATCACTGGTCATTCACCCCTTCAGCCCCTTCGTACCCACCATTCATGCCAACTGGCGTTATTTCGAATTGTATGGCCCGGATGGCCGGGTAACCGACTGCTGGTTCGGCGGCGGTACCGACCTCACCCCCTATTATTTATTTGAAGAAGACGCATCCGGTTTCCACACCGGGCTGAAAGATACGCTGGACAGGTTCGGTCCGGAACGTTATCCTCTGTATAAAAAGCAGTGCGATGCCTATTTTGCAAACGCGCACCGCAACCATGAAATGAGGGGCATCGGTGGTATCTTTTATGACCATCTCCGCCCGGCGGATGAATCGGAAGCCAGCCTCCTGTACCAGTTCCAGGTAGCCAACGGCAATGCCTTCCTTTCCTTATACCTGCCCATCGTAACACGCAGGAAAAAAATGGCTTTCAGCAAAGAAGAAAAATACTGGCAGGAAATCCGACGCGGGCGGTATGTCGAGTTTAACTTACTACACGATCGCGGAACGATTTTCGGCTTAAAAACAGATGGCAGAACGGAAAGTATCCTGATGAGCCTGCCGCCGACCGTCCGGTTCGACTACAATTACCAGCCGTTACCGGGCACCAGGGAAGATAAATTGTTGCAGGCCTGCCTGCATCCCCGCGACTGGATATCACCCAGCCCGAACCAGGATGAACCGCAGTGACGTATTAACCGGTCCATCGTAAAAATAGTATATGTACCTATCCACCAGACACCGAATCCTGCGCCGCAGTGCCGGCATCCGAAGCCTTGTTGCGGAAACCATGCTGAGTCCGTCAGATTTCATTGCCCCGCTCTTCATCGGGGAAGGAGAGAACCAGCGCTCCCCTATTGCCTCGATGCCGGGGTACTTCCGGAACAGCCTTGATGTAACCGTAGCAGAAACCCGCGAGCTGTTTGCGATGGGGATTAAATGCATCCTCCTTTTTGTGAAAGCAGCGGATGATACGAAAGACAATACCGGCCGCGAAGCCTGGAACCCGGAAGGACTAATGCAGCGCAGCATCCGGGCCATCAAGAACGCCGTACCGGAAATGGTCGTGATGACGGACGTGGCGTTGGATCCCTATTCTTCATATGGGCATGACGGCATCGTGAAAGACGGGGAGATCCTCAATGATGAAACGGTTGAAGCGCTGGTGAAAATGAGTGTGAGTCATGCCGTTGCCGGGGCTGATTTTGTTGCCCCGAGCGATATGATGGATGGCCGAATCAGTGCCATCCGCAAAGGGCTGGAAGAAAATAATTTTACCGGCACGGGCATCATGGCCTACAGTGCCAAATACGCCTCCTGTTTTTACGGACCCTTCCGCGATGCGCTGGACAGCGCCCCCGGGTTTGGTGATAAGAAAAGCTACCAGATGGACTACGCCAACCGGAACGAAGCGATAAAAGAAACGCTCCTCGATGTACAGGAAGGCGCAGATATCGTAATGGTGAAACCGGCCTTATCCTACCTTGACATTATCAGGGAAATTAAAAATGCCGTACACGTGCCCGTCAGCGCTTACAACATCAGCGGGGAATATGCGATGATCAAAGCCGCTGCAGCGAAAGGATGGATTGATGAAAACAAGGCTATTCTCGAAACACTGACCTCCATGAAAAGAGCAGGGGCTGATTTGATCGCCACCTATTTCGCCAGGGACGCCGTGAAACTTATCAGCTGATTAACTTACCGGTATTACTATTTCACTATGGAAAACCGACGCTCATTTATCAGGAAAACATCATTTGCCGGAACAGCCCTGCTCCTCGCTGCTGCAACTGGAAACAGCCGGAACAAAACCAGCTTTGAAAGCAGGCGGCCGCCGCTGGCCGACAGAAAGTTCACGAGTGCGAACGTGGAAGCTGCCATCATGCGGATAAAAAAAGATTTGCCGGCAACTAAAATTGCCTGGCTTTTTGAAAATTGTTTTCCGAACACACTTGATACAACAGTTGACCATACGCAGCGCAGCGGCCGGGCCGACACCTATGTAATTACCGGCGATATTGATGCGATGTGGCTGAGGGACAGCACAGCCCAGGTATGGCCCTACCTGCCGCTTATGAAGGGCGATGCGCCATTGCAGCAGCTAGTGGCCGGCGTGATAAACCGGCAGGCAGCCTGTATACGCCTGGACCCATATGCCAATGCGTTCTATAAGGATACCAGCAAGACCAGTGAATGGAAAAAGACCGATATCACCGATATGAAGCCCGGCATACATGAACGAAAATGGGAGATCGACTCGCTGTGCTATCCCATTCGTCTTGCCCACCAATACTGGAAACTGACCGGCGACACGGCTCCTTTTGATAGTGGCTGGAAAAAAACAATTGATCTCATTCTGCGGACTTTCAGCGAGCAGCAACGGAAAGAAAATCACGGGCCCTACAGCTTCCAGCGCACTACAGCCTGGGCAACCGATGGCGTGCCGCTCGGCGGCTACGGCTATCCGGTAAAACCGGTGGGGCTGATCTGCTCCATGTTCCGGCCAAGTGATGATGCCACCATCTTCCCGTTTTTAATCCCTTCCAATTTTTTTGCGGTGGTATCGCTCCGGCAGGCGGCTGAGATGTTGCACAGCATTTACCATGATAGCCTGCTGGCCGGTGCCTGCGAAACACTCGCCGGCGAAGTGGAACATGCCCTGAAACAACATGCCTTAATACAGGATCCGGTGCACGGCCGGTTGTACGCCTACGAGGTAAATGGTTTCGGGAGTTATAACCTGATGGACGACGCCAACGTACCCAGCCTGCTTTCCCTTCCTTACCTTAATGCCCTGCGCAACGACGACCCCCATTACCTGGCTACACGTCGTTACGTTTTGTCAAAGGACAATCCATTTTTCTTTTCCGGAAAAGCAGCGGAAGGTACAGGCGGTCCGCACGCGGGCATGAATATGATATGGCCACTCGGTATTACCATGCGTGCACTGACGAGCCGGGACCGTAACGAAATAAAAAAATGCCTCTCCATGCTTGTCAGTAATGACGCCGGCACAGGCTTTATGCATGAATCATTTAATAAAGATGATGCCGGAAATTTTACCCGGAAATGGTTTGCCTGGGCTAACACCCTTTTCGGCGAACTGGTGCTGAAGATGCATAAAACGGACAGGGATTTGCTTGCTGTATAACGGTATAGTACAACCGCCGTAATACACTGCTTTAAAAGAAGGGACGACATAGTTAAACCGACAAATAACTTATTGAGATCAACCATTAATTATGGAAATAGCATCCAGTAAAAGCCTGTTTGAAAGAGCCCAGCAATCGATACCCGGCGGCGTAAATTCACCCGTTCGGGCATTTAAAAGCGTGGGAGGCACCCCGATATTTATGAAAAGGGCCAGGGGGGCTTACCTCTTCGACGCAGATAACAACCGGTATATAGATTATATTTCGTCCTGGGGGCCGATGATCCTCGGTCATGCCCATCCACCGGTCGTGGAAGCCATCCGTCGCCAGGCGGAATTCTCCACTTCTTACGGGGCGCCGACTGAGCTCGAGATTGACATGGCTGAGCTGATGAAAAATATGGTACCAAATCTCGACCTGGTGAGGATGGTCAGCAGCGGAACCGAAGCCTGTATGAGCGCACTTCGCCTCGCCCGGGGCTATACCGGCAAAAACAAGTTTATTAAATTCGAAGGTTGTTATCACGGTCATGCAGACGCCTTCCTGGTGAAAGCCGGCAGCGGTATGGCTACTTTCAACATCCAGACGGTGCCCGGGATTACTGCTGGCGTGTCAAATGATACCCTTACCTGCGCGTATAACGACCTGGAAGCGGTGCAGGCCCTGGTGAGAACGCATCCAAACGAAATTGCAGCAATTATTGTAGAGCCGGTAGCTGGGAACATGGGTTGCATCCTGCCGGAGCCTGGTTTCCTCGAAGGCCTGCGGCAGATTTGCGATCGCGAAAATGTCGTCCTGATTTTCGATGAGGTAATGACCGGCTTTCGCCTTTGTGCCGGCGGAGCCCAGGAAAAATTGGGCGTTTATGCCGACCTCATAACCTACGGCAAAGTCATTGGCGCGGGCCTGCCGGTTGGCGCCTTCGGCGGAAAAAAAGCGATCATGGAACATATCGCACCCCTGGGAAACGTGTACCAGGCAGGCACGCTCAGCGGTAACCCGATTGCAATGATTGCCGGATTTACCCTGTTGAAGGAACTACGGGACCACCCTGCGCTCTACACTGAACTGGACCACAAGACGGCCTACCTGCACCGGGGCCTTGCCAGGGTTTTCGCCGAGCGCGGGCTTCCCTTTGTGATCAACCGGATTGGTTCCATGATCAGTGTCCATTTCAGCGGGGAGCCGGTCAATAATTTTGCGCGTGCCGCAGCATCAAAGAACAGCCAGTTTAACCAGTTTTTTCACGCGATGCTGAACAGGGGAGTATACCTGCCACCGTCCGCATTTGAAAGCTGGTTTCTCAATAACGCACTCAGCATGGAAGATTTGGATGAGACCATTGCTGCCGCGGCTGCCAGTATCGCAGCAATCAAATCGTGATTATATGATCACCATCTCCTTTTCCCGGAGCAGGTTGTAGATGGCTTTGCGGGCTTCACTGCGGGTATTGTCCAGCCTGGTTACATCATCACACCAGAATAAAAAATCGAGTTGAACCGCATTCCCCTTAATGTTGGTGAAAAGGATTTCAGGGGCTCGCTCCTGCAGCACATTCTCTGTTTTCTTCATCAGTTCCAGGAAGGCCTGCTGCAGCGCTTCCGGGTCAGGTACTTTGTCTACTGTAACCGGGAGGTCGATCCGGATATGGTTATTACTCAGCGTCCAGTTCACGATATTATGCGAAAGGAGGTCGCCATTGGGAATGATAACTTCTGCTCCTTCGGCAGTGAGCAGCGTACTGGACCGGATACTGATCTCTTTTACGCGGCCTTTCTTATCCCCCACTTCTACTGTATCCCCAATCCTGAGGGGACGGTCGAATATTAATATCACACCGGAGACAAAATTATTTACGATGCCCTGCAACCCGAGGCCGATACCGACGCCCAGTGCGCCCAGTACCACCGTAATCTTATCCACCGGCAGGCCCGATGCTGCCACGGCAATCAGGAAACCGGAAATGAGCAGGACCAGTCTTGTGATCATCAGTCTTGACCGTTGCCCCTTATTATTGAAACCTGCTTCGTCCCCGGTATCCCCAAAAAAGTAGCCAATATACTTCTGCAGGAAATTCGCAAGCCAGATAATACCCAGGAAAAGAAGTATACCGCCGAAACTGAAATAAATACTTCCGATGGTTCGCGGCAGGGCAAGAAAGTCATGAATGACGCCGTAGACATACGAAAAGATGTTGAGGTTATTGGTAAACGTGATACTCCAGATAAGAATGGCAAGACCTGCAGTTAGCAGACGCAGCGCCGAAAGAATCGGGCCTGAATCAAACTTATCCGGGTATTCATTGCGAATCCGGCTACCCTGGATTTGCAACAGGCAGGCTTCTTCCAACAGCCGTACAAATACCGGCAGACCCAGCATTTGGGCGAAAGCATACACGGCGGTATACCCGAAAATCTGGTTGAGCGTGATTCGTCCCGCTAGGTTGCTGGCAATAGCAAACAAATTGAAGAATACGTAAATGGCTACTGCAATAAATGTAATGGCATGGTATTTTTGCTTCCTCAACCTCGACCAGAAATAGATACCGAAGCAGACTGCCCCGGCATTAATAAAAAGCACGCACCAGCGCTGGATGAAAAAATGAAGCCCGGCCAGGCGGGTCAGCGACAGCAATAAAAAAAGGAATACGGTTACACACCAGCAGATAAAGAGCGGGCGTGGCCACCGTTTCCTGAACAACACGGTGAGGATCAGCATGAGCAGGAACTGACAGCCTTCTATATAAATTGCCGGCGCATTGAAATCGAAAAGTGGTGCCAGGCTTAGCATGAAGATAACGGCAGCACTCACGGGATAGGCAGATATATACTGGAAGTGAAACCGATCGATCGAATCCAGCCTGTCCCGCCTTTTCAGGCTCCGGTAATTGTACATAACCCAGACCAGGAAAATGATGCCGGTAAAAAACAACCAGGCGCGCTGCGTTCGGGTATTCATCAGGTAATAGCGTACAATTTTATTTTCAAGCCGGTTGTTTGCACTGATGCTGTTCAGCGAGCCATCTCTCTTGCGGGCAGTATCCTTTTCCCAGAGGTAAGGCCCCTGTTTACCGAACGCAGCCGGCCCGGTCTTGTCGAGTTCCTGGTCGGTCTGGTACATGAGTTCAGTAACATTCACCGTATTGTCTGATGCAATGGCTTTGAAATTGTCAATACTGGTATTGGTGAAGCGAACGAGGCTGTCGGTGGCACGCCATTTTACCCGTAATGCTTTCAGCTGGGCGCTGAAGATTCTCCGGAGAGCGGTATCCCGGTAAATATGCCGGATAGCAGTATCCTTA
>JBBROE010000035.1:0-34384 GCA_038229695.1 Chitinophagales bacterium
CAAAAGGATCTGACACCTCTGTTTTTACAAACGCTAATTTCCCGCCTGCGAGGTCGAAGCTGGTGATGCCGCTGTTGTAATCTGACAATTGCTCCGCTGTTTTGGTTTTGATGTTCATCCTGTACAGGGGCTGGCCACCATTGCTTTGAGCAGTAAAATAAATGTCCTGTTCGTCTGCGCTCCAGGTTAGATTGCTCTTGTTGCGATCGAAAGGCAGGGAAACGGTGTCTTTTGCTGAACCATCGAGTGGCATCAGCATCAGCACGGGAATGTTGACGAATGATGTCGTGCCCGCCTGGAAGGCGAGCCATTTGCCAGTAGGCGAAATGGAAGGACCACCATAAGTGCGCCCCTTTGCCGACAGCAGGCGCCTGGGTGCTGATCCATCCGCCGCAGCAATGAATATTTCACTTTCGAGGGAACGGTCGGGGCTTTGCGAAGAATCCACATTACCAGACAGGATCAGTTGCCGGCCGTCCGGGCTGTAATCCGCGCTGCTGAAATTGTAAAACCCATGGGTGAGTGCGCGCGGCTGGGCCGTATCTGCCACCCCCACCACGAAGAAATGGTTGAAACTTACCGCCGTGGACACGTCCATTTCATCCTGTAAGCTGAGTTTGTTAAAGACCTTGGCTTTTTTGTCGGTTTCATTGTTCCTGAGCCAGGCCCTTACCTCGCTGATATTGCCGTTGGGGTCTGGCTTAGCGGTTACCGGTGCCAGCTGGCTGTTATCGGTAAAGCCGGGTTTTTCGGCCGACCAGGCGGGGAGCGTGTGACCGGGGTTGAGCAGCGAATCTTTAATTAGATCGGCCAGGGGAATGGAAGCGGAAAAGAGCAGGTGGGTTCCGTCGGGACTCCAGCGGGGCCCCGTAGCACCGTAGCGGAAATGCGTCAGTTGGCGGGCTTCTCCGCCAGACAGGGAAATGAGAAACAGCTGGGCTTTACCATCGGCTGCGCGCACAAAGGCCAGCTGCCGCCCATCCGGGCTGAATGCCGGTTGCGAAGCGCCGTCTTTGCCGGTGAGTTGTATGGCTGGTGAGTTGGCGGTGAGGTCTGCCAGCCAGATGCGGGTTACATATTTATATTCCCACGGGGAGGGCGGATCGGCCTCGATGGTGGTAACCGTATAAGCGGCCAATTTGCCATCAGGGCTGAGGGTAAGGGCAGCAGGGGCCTTAATTTTAAGCAGGTCGGTAACTCTTATCGGTTCTTTTTGTGCGGTTGCGGATACCGCGAAGCCAATTAAAAACGTGAGCAGCAGTGAATTTCTCATGGTATTTTTTTACCTGCTGAATGTACGAATTGAAATCAAAAAGCCGGCGGCAGTTACAAAGAAACTGGTTTAGCTCATTTGGAGCCGGGTGACGAAGGGCGCAGGCGGAGGATGCCGGTGCTGATGCTTTGCCGGAGTAAAAGTGAGTGACACAACCAAAGCCCGGTCCTGGTTTGCTGCCGGAATCAAATGCCGGTTCCATAAAAAGGCTGGCTAAAGTTTATTTTTATTGGCGAACTTTGTACTTTGTATCACTAACGCCTGTTTACACATGATAGATACTTCACCGGCAGTGCCCCTGCTTACTGCCAAAGATTTTGCCACAGACCAGGAAGTGCGGTGGTGCCCGGGTTGCGGGGATTAATCCATCCTGGCCCAGGTACAGAAAGTAATGCCCGGCATCGGGGTTCCCAAAGAAAATATTGTGTTCATTTCCGGGATTGGCTGCAGCAGCCGTTTCCCATATTATATGAATACGTACGGGATGCATTCCATTCACGGCAGGGCCACTGCTATTGCCAGTGGGTTAAAAGCCTCCCGCCCCGAATTGAGTGTGTGGATAGTTACGGGTGATGGCGACAGTCTCAGCATTGGCGGCAATCATACCATCCACCTTCTGCGCAGGAATTTTGATGTCAATATTTTGATGTTTAATAACCAGATATACGGGCTGACGAAAGGCCAGTATTCGCCTACATCGGAAGAAAAAAAGGTAACCAAATCCACGCCGTTCGGCAGTATTGATCACCCGTTTAACCCGCTGGCGCTTGCCATGGGTGCAGATGCCACCTTTATTGCGAGGAGTATGGATAGGGATCCGAAGCATCTGCAGGAGATGCTGGTGCGCAGCCATCGCCACAAAGGCACATCGTTCCTGGAGATTTACCAGAACTGTAATATTTTCAATGACGGTGCTTTCGAAATTTTTACTGAAAAAAGCTCCAAGCCTGTTGAAGCCTTATTTGCCGAACAGGGTAAACCGCTTGTTTTTGGGGCGCAGAAAGAGAAGGGGATAAAACTCGATGGATTTAAACCGGTAGTGGTGGACCTGAACGCGGGCGCTTCTGTCAGCGATTTATGGGTCCATGACGACAAAGATTTCTTTAAGGCACAGCTACTGACCCGGATGTTCGATAACCCGCAGCTGGACGATCACCTCCCGCGGCCATTCGGCGTATTTTTTGAAACAGACCGGCCCTGTTATGAGGATGTGATGACGCAGCAAATCGAGGGAATCATATCGGGCAAAGGAAAAGGTGATCTTAATAAACTGTTACGGGGAAATGAAACCTGGACGATCAGCTAACGGCCATCTCAAGACGATTTTGGCTTCCGGATATTTTTATGACAATTCATGGTTTTTCCAAATTTGGGAAGACCATTTTTTTTTGGGATGATAGATAAAAAATGCCGGCGATAGAAATCGCCGGCCTGTGCTTACCTCTGAAACCACAAAAAGAAAACATTGAAGGGTAGGAATCTGTGCAGATCCGCGTGGTGCAGGGTACACGTAAAACAGTATAATATTTTATAACAGGGATAGATAAACGGGATGATCTTACAGGGGAATTGGACTTGTGCGGCATCCGGAGACCAGGTCAGCTGCGAAAAAACTCAAATCATAAGTATGAAGGAAGTGGCGGGCATTCAGGGAGGGGAGATTGGATTACGGCCGGCGGAACTTAACGCTTTACCGCAACAACAAGGGGCAATATCACAACTTTCCGTAAGCGGGCTTAAAAGTAAATAGTGTAAACGTAATAAACAATAATATCTACTTTTTTTTACAAAGAAACCCCAGGGTCATGCAGCGGGCTGTTGTTCAGCAACGGTAACTCTTTGTGCGGCTTCGAAGGCAACGGACTTTTTATTTTTGAACCACCATTCGGGGAAGCTTTTTTTCATCAGCGTATCGATATGACGCATTCCAAAAAGATTCCAGGCACCCTGCAGTTTACCCGATACAGAGGTTTGAAGTCCCCGAAGGCTCATGGCGAAGCCACTTTCCAGGTATTCCATGTGGTGCCAGTAACCGGCGGGCATAAATAAGGTATCACCGTGTTCCAGGATCACTTCGTAGCCGATTGCATTTTTAGTGGCAGGAAATTGGTTGATGTCGAGCTGGCTCCGGTCAGGGTCGGCATAATTAGCGAAATTGGCAAAGCTCATCACTTCAAAAGGTTTACGGTACAGGTGATACTGTTGTTCGTGGGGAAACAGCAGCACCCGTTTACGTCCGACAAACTGGGTATGCAGGATGTGAGAAAGATCAATGTCAAAATGCATGTGAGTTATTGATCCCTGCCCGCCGGTAAAAAGCATTGGGAATCTTTTTACGAATCCTTTCATCAGGTGTTCAGGCCAGGTAAAATCATCGACTAGCTCCGGGGCATTCTGGAACAGGTTGAAGAGGAAGATGCGGAGGTCGACCGGCCCGCGACGGACAAGGTCAAGGTATTCGCCGAAACGCATATATCCGTCCGCCTTGTTCACCGGGGTATAGGCATCACTCTTGACATTATTATAGACCCCGACTTCAATATGCCCGAGTACTTTTTTGAAGTAGTCCCAGTTCCATTTCTGGTAAGCCGGCCAGGTGCTGGCAAGGCCGGTTAGTACGACGGGGCGCATAGCCTGGTAATAATTTTTTTTGAAATCCGCCGGGCTGATGTCGTCCAGCTTTTCCACCATTTGTAGTTCCATGCTCCCCTTTTTTGCAAAATTAAACGTAAAACGTTGTTAAGCGGTTGTTGTTTACCATGCGGGATATAAAGTTGCCGGCAGCGGTGGAAGGGGTTTACCGGACCAGTTTTTAGCGTCCGTTGCATCAGGGGTCAGGGCATCCGTTTTATAATTAAATTTACCGATGATTTTACAGGTACACCCGGAAAACCCCCAGCAGCGCAATTTGCGGACGATAGCAAATTGCCTTCTTAAAGGGGGAATAATCGTTTACCCGACAGACACTATTTACGGATTGGGCTGCGATATCTTCCAGCATAAGGCCATCGAGCGCATTTGCCGGATAAAAAATATTGATCCACAGAAGGCACAGTTGTCCTTTGTCTGTCATGATTTGAGCGATTTAAGCCGGTACACCAAGAGCATTTCGACACCGCTTTACCGCATGCTGAAGAACTACCTGCCCGGACCCTACACTTTTATTCTCCCGGCAAGCAAGGAAGTCCCTAAAATATTAAAAAGCCGGAAAGATACAATTGGCCTTAGGGTACCTGGTAATA
Source organism: Chitinophagales bacterium (assembly GCA_038229695.1). Taxonomy (GTDB): domain Bacteria; phylum Bacteroidota; class Bacteroidia; order Chitinophagales; family Chitinophagaceae; genus JACMLD01. The sequence goes on from JBBROE010000035.1 coordinate 4,516, forward strand.
CCATCACCAGTGCGCTGATCAAAGAACTTGGGCACCCGTTGTTAAGCACTTCGCTGCCAGGTCAGCAGGTGGAGGAATATACCGACCCGGAAGTGATTTATGAAAAGTTTAAAAACCTGGTGGATATTGTGGTAGACGGAGGCAGCGGGGGAATGGTCCCTTCAACTGTTGTAGATTGCACCGAGGATCCACCCCTGTTGCTTCGCCAGGGATTGGGCGAATGGCCGGAATCTGACTAACTTATTATTTATGGATAAAGCATATAGCCGGTTTTTCCCGGATTCTCTCATACTGGAAACATCGAGGGTGCGGCTGCGGCTCATGCAGGCATCAGACAGGGCGGCACTTTCAGGCATTGCCGCAGCGCCGGAAATATGGACATGGTTTACCCGGGAACTCAACAATCCTGATGAACTGCAAGCCTGGATGCAGGAAGCTTTCGACGAAAGAACATCGGGGAAGCGTATGCCGTTTGTAATTATTGATAAGGGGACGGACGAAATTTGCGGCTGCACCAGTTTCGGGAACATTTCCTTTTTCGATAAGCGGCTGGAAATCGGCTGGACATGGCTGGCTACGACCGCAATGGGCACCGGCATCAATCATCACGCTAAATTTGTACTGCTCAGCTTTGCTTTCGATGCTATGCAGTTTGAGCGGGTGGAAATTAAAACCGACAGTAAAAACGAACGGGCCAGGCAGGCCCTGGTGCATATCGGGGCTACGGAAGAGGGGGTATTGCGCAGCCATATGCAGATGCCGCATGGCCGTCGCCGGGACAGTGTTTACTACAGCATTTTGACAGGGGACTGGGAAACGGTTAAAATGCTTTATTTCCCCGATATCAGCTGACCTATTTTCCAGGGGCAGCGGTTAGTCATAACTGAAAGCTGTTAATTCAATGGCAATTTACCGCCGGGCATTTTTTCAGGCAAATTGCGCCAGTACCGCCTGGGCATGTGCTGGAGATGTAATTTCATATTTTTCCTGGCGGGGATATTTACACTGTTGAAATATTGCTGCCAGAGCTGCCTGTACAACGCCTCTTTTTCATCCAGTACGGCAGCAGATTCTGCTGCATTGGCGTGCGTCGAAAATTCCAGTTGCACCTGGGCTACCGCTTTCAAGTCGTAATAAATTCCGTATTTCCGAATGCTGTCATAGATCAGCCAGCGCTGATCGGCATAACGTTCCCTGAAGTGCCGGGTGATGAGGGGCAGCACATCATAATCCGGTTGTATGATCGAATAATACAATTGATCGGCGGTTAGGGAAAACCGGACGAACGCCTCCATGCGGTGTTTTTCGCGTTCCACTTTTCTGCTGGTCTGGTGCACGATCAAAACATCGGGATGGCCAAAATTACGTTCAGCAGGCACAAGCTGCTGCAGCGTATAACGGGTATAGCCGAGCAGTGTATGTTCAATTTCCGGGAGGCCGGACAAAAAGCATTTATAGAATTGCCGCACCGCCACCGGGCTGAGTCGATCCGCAAGGGTACGCATTACCCGCGCAGCTTTAGTTGTGTCCGTTATTACCACCCTGGTTTCAGTAAACATGGCGGGTACGTTGGTTCCTTCCCGAAAGATATTCACCTCTTTCAACCGGCTTTCATACACGTCGAAAATGGCCGTGAGCAGGCCTTCAAAACTATGATCATAGACCAGGGTGGTCATTTAAAACAGGTTGAGCTGGGAGGTAAAATTGTTGCGGAAGCGGCTGGTCATTCCATCGATGAGGTGTTGCCGGAGTTGCTGCGACTGCCAGTCCTTTCGCTCGGTATGGTGTCTGCAGGTGATAAAGTAGCGTGCCCGGCTGACCACTACGCCCATTTTCCGGATTTGCTCCAGGTCCAGCCGCCCAAAGCTTCTGGCGGCTATGATTTTCCTGGCGCTTTCCAGCCCGATACCCGGTACGCGGATGAGTACCGCGTAATCGGCGGTATGGATATCAATGGGGAAAAGGCCGAGGTGTTGCAAAGCCCAGCTGAGTTTGGGGTCGATTTCCAGATCGAGCAGGGGCGCGGAGTCGGACAGCAATTCGGCCGGTTGAAACTTATAAAAACGCAGGAGCCAGTCGGCCTGGTAGAGGCGGTTTTCGCGGATGACTGGAACCGGCGTACCGATGGCCGGCAGCCGGTTGTCTGTGCTGATGGGCACGTACCCCGAATAATAAACCCGTTTTAATTGCATATGCCGGTAAAATTTGTCCGCCATCCATAAGATCTGGTAATCGGTTTCCGGAGTCGCACCGATAACGAGTTGCGTGGTTTGTCCGGCTGGCGCAAACAGGGGTGTTTTCTTCAGCACTTTTTTATCCTCCCTGTTCTCGGCGATGGCCGTTTTCAGGTAGCGCATCGGGTTTATCATATCCTCGCGTTTTTTATCCGGGGCCATTAGTGCGAGGCTTTCCCGTGTGGGCATTTCCAGGTTTACGCTGAGCCGGTCTGCGTATAGTCCGGCTTCCTTCATCAATTCGTCGCTGGCACCGGGAATCGTTTTGAGGTGGATATAGCCATTGAACCGGTGTTCGGTGCGTAGTTTTTTGGCCACCTGTACGAGGCGTTCCATGGTATAATCAGCGCTGGAAAAAATGCCGGAGCTCAGGAACAGGCCTTCAATATAATTCCGGCGGTAGAAATTCATGGTGAGGTCGACCACCTCCTGGACTGTAAAGGCTGCACGCCGTATGTCGTTGCTTTTGCGACTGACGCAGTAGGCGCAGTCGTAGATACAAAAGTTGGTCAGTAATATTTTTAGGAGGGAGACACAGCGGCCGTCTTCCGTGTAGGCATGGCAGATGCCATTACCGGTGGTGCCGACCCCGCCATTCAGGTTCTTCCGTTTGCTTCCGCTGCTGGAGCAGCTGACATCGTATTTTGCAGCATCGGCGAGTATCGCCACTTTTTCCATTACCCCGATTCCCATGCTATTTAATTTAGCATAAAAATACTAATTTTTATAGTATTTCGCGAAGCTGTTTAATGTCGGTAAGCGATAGCAGCAGGGTGATACGCCAGGGGTTATACAAAATCAGGAAAAAAGTTTTTCTGCAGCGGCGATGGAATCTGGTTTACCCACATCTGCGAGTTTATCACCGGTATGGTCGTAGCCCAGGATCAGGTGGTCTTTTGCGAGGGAAAGGTAGGTTTCCACGATCGAAAATTTACCCTGCTGGGGAATTAGCGGGAAAATCTCCGGCGAAAAAATGGCCACGCAACTATAGGCTCGTTCGGTAAGCTCTGGTTTTGCAACGGGAATAATTTCTTCTCCGGTTTTTTTATTGCGCCATCCGCAGAGCCGGTCAAATTCATCGAAGAGAAAATACCGGGATGTGTTGCGCCGGGTGACGCCAAACGAAACCAGGGGTTTATAATCTTTGTGGTAGTCGACAAGTCTTTTCAGGTTGAGGTCGGTCAGGATGTCCGCATTCACCGTAACAAAAGGCGCTGGTCCCTCCAGGAAATGACGCGCCTTCAGGAGGCCGCCGCCGGTTTCCAGCAGCCCGGTGGTTTCGTCGCTGATGTGAATGCTGCTGCCCCAGCCTTTGTTTTTTTCGATAGCGTCGATGATTTGATCGGCGAAATGATGGACATTCACGACCAGGTCTGTGATCCCGTAACGCTGCAGGTATTCCACGTTGCGCTGTAACAGGCTTTTCCCGTTTACCAGGGCGAGCGCCTTGGGATGGTGGTCAGTCCAGGGTTTGAAGCGGGTGCCGAGGCCTGCGGCGAAGATCATTCCTTTCATGGGGTTCATTTAATGTGGGGCAGCGATCAGTTGTTCACCCATTGTTTGGCTTCCTGCACGCGGTGCTGCAGCTTAATGTTTACTTTAAATTTATTCTTAAGGTGCCGTGCCAGTGCATCCGCGGCGTAGACGCTCCGGTGTTGACCGCCGGTGCAGCCAAAGCTGATGCTAAGATGGCTGAAACCGCGTTGCAGGTAATCGGTCACCGAAATATCCACCACATCAAACACGCTGTTGAGGAAATCGGTCATTTTGGTGCGCTGTTCCAGGAAATCTTTGACGGGTTTATCCCTGCCGGTTAGTTTTTTAAACTCATCATACCGGCCGGGGTTCAGGATGCCCCGGCAATCGAATACAAAGCCGCCGCCATTGCCAGATGGATCTTCGGGTATCCCCTGGCGGTAGGAAAAGCTGTTGATCCCGACGATGAGTGGCGTCTGGTCGTTTGCCCGGAGCGGCTCAAACCGGTTGATTAGTTCATCGCTCACACAGAAGCGCAGGCATTTTTCGAATTCCGGGACAGATATACCCATGCGCTGGTCTTCGGTAAACCATTTGAGGTTGCGGAGTGCGAGGGGAATGCTGGTCAGGAACTGTGCTTTTCGTTCGAACAATCCCCGGAAACCGTAAGCGCCCATTACCTGCAGCAGGCGGATGAGGACATAGCCGTTATACTGGGCGATAAAAATATTTTGATCTGCCGGCGTCTCCAGTAGTTTATTTGCCTCCTCGATATAATATTCCATAAGGCTCGATTTCCAGTCGGCCGGCAGTTCCGCACGGGCCTGCCAGAGCAGCGAAGCCACATCGTATTGCAAAGCTCCCCGCATGCCTCCCTGGTAATCGATAAACTTCACTTGGCCGTCAACCACCATGATATTGCGGCTCTGGAAATCGCGGAACATAAAGTGTTTGTTCTCGGCATGGGTAAGATAATTGCTGAGGGCTTCGAAATCGTCGAGCAGCGCCTGTTTGTCGTACGCATATTTGAGCGTGTCTAGAAAATAATATTTAAAATACAGGAGGTCCGAAAGAATGGCCTGCTTGCCAAATTCCTTTGCGGTGAGGCAATACCGGTAGTCGATACCCTCGCCTCCTTTTATCTGCAGCAGGGCAAGGTTTTTCAGGCTTTGCCGGAACAGTGCGTATACTTCATCGGAATACCCCTTTTTCTCCAGTTCGTGCAACAGCGATGTGTCGCCGAAATCTTCCTGGATATACAGGGTTTTGTCTTCGTTTACGGCAAATATGGCGGGAACCGGGCACCCGGCTTTACGGAAATGACGGCTGAAATATACAAAGGTTTCATTCTCCTTTACGTTGTGACCGTATGTGGCGATATAGTTGCCGGGAGCGGTATGGATGCGGAAGTAAATGCGGTCACTTCCGGACTGGGGCAGTTTTTCAATTTGTAAAACAGGTGCATCACTAATGGTGGTGAACAGGCTTTTTATGGCGTCAGGTAGCTGCTGCATCCGGTAAAAATAGAATAATTTTTATTGCCCGCGGAGGAAGGCAGGCCTGCTTTACCTTGCAAATAAATGGCGCTGTGACCACCACTTTCATTTATAGGGATTATATTTGGTATAGCGCCTGCCAATATGAGATCGGCTATGCCCCGTACGGGCAACCCGGCTTTTCTTCTGTCACCCGGAAGTGATTTATCTAACCAAAACTACATGTATGAAGATCTTTCTTGCTTTGCTGTTCTTTTCATGCGTTTTCTTACCGTACCAGCCGCTGTCTGCACAGCAGCAACAGGTTAAAGGCAGGGTAACGGATGCCGCTACCGGCGAGCCGCTCAGCGGTGTATCGATTAAGTTAAAGTCGTCTAAGCAGGCGGGTACCCTGTCGGGGGAAGACGGTCGTTTTACCTTGTCTGCAGCGCCGGGTGCGGTAGTCGATTTCAGCTTTGTGGGTCACAAAACTGTTTCGGTTACAGTAGACGGGCAGACCGATATGCTGGTGCAACTGCCCCTGAATGCTGCTGAACTGAACGAAGTCGTTTTTGTCGGTTCCCGCGGTGGGGCACGGGCAAAAATTGAGACGCCGGTTCCGGTGGACATTATTAAAATCAACCAGGTGGGCCTGCCCACGGCCAAGACCGATCTCACCTCTATTCTTAACTATGCCGCCCCGTCTTTCAACTATAACAAGCAGAGTGGTGCAGACGGTGCTGACCATGTTGACCTGGGCACGCTCCGCGGCCTGGGACCCGACCAGACGCTGGTGCTCATCAATGGAAAAAGAAGGCACCAGACAGCGTTTGTCGCGCTTTTTGGAACACGTGGCAGGGGCAACTCAGGGGTTGATCTCAATGCCTTTCCAGAAGGTGCCGTGGATCGACTGGAGATTTTGCGCGACGGGGCGTCTGCCCAATACGGGTCCGATGCCATGGCGGGCGTGATCAATATCCTGCTCAAAAAAGACGTCAATCACTGGAACATCAATACTGGGTGGAGTGGTTATTATGATACGAAAAACAACGCCCGTAAATTTAATGCAGGCAACCAGTATTATTCCGGCAATGCCATCGATGGCGGTACGTACACCCTTTCGGTTAACAATGGTTTTTCCATCGGGAAAAATGGCGGTTTAATTAACATAACCGGCGATTTCTTAAGACAGGCAAAAACCTATCGCCAGGCAGATACCAGCGATCCCACGGGGAACAAAAATTCCCTGCTTTATATCAACAGTGGAAGAAGGGCCTTTGGCGATGGCTCGGTTACCACCGCAGGTGGAATGTATAACATGGAAATCCCTTTCAGCGCTGCCGGGAAGGCAAGGTTTTATTCTTTTGGCGGGTATAACTTCAAGGCCTCTGATGCATTCGCCTATACGCGCAATTACAGCGCAAAGCCGGAACGGTTCCCCACTGACGCCAATGGCAAGCTCATCCCCGATCCGGCTATCCTGCGTACGTCAGGGGACGGCGAAATTTATTATAACCCGCATATCCAGACCCATATCCAGGATGTTTCTATTGCCATGGGTGTAAAAGGGCAGGGTAATTCAGGCTGGAACTGGGACTTCAGCAACACCCTGGGCCGCAACGATTTTCATTACTACGGTGACAAGACCTTTAATGCTTCGCTGATTGGCCAGGCTGCGCCCAATCATTTCAACGACGGGGGCTTCAATTTCCTGCAGAATACCGTCAATGCTGATTTTGATAAAACGTTTAAATCGGTGGCCCAGGGGCTCAACCTCGGCCTCGGCGCCGAATTCAGGTATGAGAAATATGGTATTTACAGCGGCGAAGAACGGTCGTATAAAAATTATGATCCGAATGGGGTACAGGCTTCGGGCTCCCAGGGCTTTCCCGGTTTCAGCAACACCGATGCTGTGAATGCCAACCGTTCCAATGTGGGCGCCTATGCTGATGTGGCACTGGACGTTACCAAAGCGTGGCTGGTGGATGCGGCCGTTCGGTTCGAATACTATTCCGACTTCGGTTCCGTACTTACCGGCAAACTCGCTACCCGCTATAAAGTATCCTCTAATTTTAATATCCGGGGTTCAGTGAGCACTGGTTTCCGGGCGCCGTCGCTGGCGCAGATTCACTTCAGCAATACGCTGACGTCGTTCAGCGGGGGGCAGCTGGTACAGTCGCTCATCGCTCCCAACACCAGTGTGATTGCCAAAGCAGCAGGTATCCCCGATTTAAAACAGGAAACCTCTGTGAACGGTAGTCTTGGCTTTTCCTGGAAGCCGGTATCGAATTTCACGTTGACGATTGACGGGTACATTGTAAAAGTGAAAGACCGCGTGGTGCTGTCGGGCCTGTTCAGCAAAGACGACGCGACCCTGCCGGCGTCTTTCACCTCCCAGTTTCCCGCGCAGGTATCCACCGCGCAGTTTTTTGCTAATGCCGTCAGTACCACCAATACGGGTATTGATATCGTCGCAGATTATTCAGTTAAGCTGGGACGTGGTAGTTTGAAAGTACTGCTTGCGGGTAACCTGCAGCATATCTCTATCGATGATATTCATGTACCTGCAGCGCTGAACGACAGCAAACTTCACCAGAAGACTTTCTACAGTGACCGGGAAGAAGCTTTTCTGAAAGCCTCAGCGCCAAAGGGAAAATTTTCGTTGGGGTTAGATTACAGCCTGGCCCGCCTGGGGTTCGGCGCTCATTTTACTTCTTACGGAAAAATACTATTGCTTGGGTTTGGGGATGCCGGGTCGCCGAGCAACGACAATCCCAATTATTCAGGGATCAACCCCCAGGTACCATCGGATGCCAACCCTGCCGTGTACGTGCCTGAAACTTTTAACTATAACCATAAGGTCACTACGGATATATATGTTTCCTATAAGCTGTGTAAGAAGCTTAGTCTTTTTGCAGGGGCCGACAATCTCTTTAATGTACATCCTGACCTGGGTGTGAACCAGCTGGCAAAAGGATATGCAGAGGATAACGAAAGCGGTGGTCCCTGGGATTCCGTTCAGATGGGTTTTAATGGCCGGCGTTTGTTTGGTAAACTGGCCTTCAATTTTTAAATTTTTATTTTCTTTGCCTATAGTTGAACGGTTGAAACAACGTAAAAAGCCGGGCGAGGTGCCCGGCTTTTTTTATGCGGTCAGTTGTGATCAGCCGCTACCGGACTGATGCCGTATACAGATCGTTTTTGATGGCATAAATGATGATACCTGCCGTGTTCCTGGCATTCATTTTTTCGAGCATCTTCATGCGGATGCCTTCAACAGTGCGTACACTCAGGAATACTTTCGCTGCTATTTCTTTGTTGGTAAGGCCATCACAGATATAAATGATGATTTCTTTTTCCCGGTCCGTAAAAACTGGCCTGACCTGGTGCCGGTAAGGATTAAATTTACTGCGGGCTACCATCTGGGCGAGTTTCTGGGAAGTGTGTTTGCAATAGTAGGGTTCGTCTTTGTATACCGCTTTTATGGCATCGGTCATTTCATTTTTATCTGCGTTTTTCAGGAGGTAGCCTTTGGCACCGGCTTCGAGCATGTCAATGATGAGATCATCTTCGTCGAACATCGTGAGCGCGATAACGCCGATGGTGGGATAGTGTTCAGCGATATGCCGGGCAGCTGTCACCCCGTCCATCCGCGGCATCTTAATATCGGTGATCACCACATCCGGCTGCAGCCGCTTTATGTGTTCAATCAGTTCCCGGCCATCTTCGGCTTCGGCAAGCAGCGATATGCCGGGCTGTTTCTGCAGCATCATACGCAGTCCGTCACGGAAGATTTCGTGATCGTCTGCAATAATAATTTTTATGGTTCCGTCAGAAGGCATAAGCTGGTGAGGAAGCTACAAGGGTATATCAATTGTGAATGCGGTTCCTTTCCCCGGGGCAGATACACAGTTGAATTCACCTCCCATCACTTCCGCCCGGCTCTGTAAATTACGAAGTCCCAGCCCGGAATTATCGCCCATGACTGAAAAATAATCAAATCCCACCCCGTTGTCGGCGGTCATGAGGAAAAGGCGGTTGTCCTGGATGCTGAATTTAATGATGAGCAGGCTTGCCCTGGCATGCTTCAGGGTATTATGGGTAATTTCCTGGACCATCCTGTACAGATTGATTTCGTATTCTTTCGGGAGGATGAGTTCGGGCTCGCAGATAAATTTAACGGGGAGTTTGAAACTATCCTGGTTGTTGTCAATAAATTCCTGGATAGCATTTTTGAGGCCTTTACGCATCAGGGTATTGGGCATCAGGTCATTAGAAATTTCCCTTAGTTTGGTAATAATGCCGTCGATATAGCGGCTGGCTTTATCAATGGATTGAAGATCACCCGGATCCGTGGTTTCCAGGGTATTAATTTGCAATTTCACGGCCGACAGCAGCGGGCCCAGTTCATCATGCAGATCAGCGGCTATGCGCCGCCGTTCATTCTCGAGCGTATCGATTTCGGCCTGGATACGCTCCTTATGCAGGCGGAGCGTCCTTCGCTGGTAACGGATGGCGGTAAGTATGAAGTAAATCAATACGATCCCCACCACTATTACGATGATTACAAGAGAGTGATAATATGCTTCTTTCTGGGTATCCATAAAACCGCTACGGCAAAAATCAGGTTAACAAATACGTTTGAAATTACTTGAATGGTCCATACGTTATTTTGCAGGGAATCTACCGGCTTTTGGCCGGGTAATGCCTGGTTCATGATAGCGTCGTGGGGAAAGACCGCCTGTTCTGTGTTTACAAGCAGGTAATACGTGAAAAAAATAATGCACCCCGCACATATCCAGAATTTTGCGTTTTTCAGGATATTGGTGCGCTCGGTTAGTACTATTTTATTAAAGGCGGTGATACTGAAGAGGATGATAGACAGCGAGGTGATTATTTTTCCAATCCGGTTTACTTTCAACACACCCCTGAAAAGCAAAGCCCCTGAAAACAGCAGTATGACCAGGGCCAGGATGATATAGAGCGAGCGGGTGTTACGCCTGAACAATCCCCAGTTGTAAAATAACTGCGTAAGCAGGCAGAACTCTGCGATCGCAAATACATTGTATACGGTGCCGATGAGGAATTTATAGCCTGTTGCCCCGAGCATGTAAACGACGGTTTCGGTCACTACTGCCAAACAGCAATAGTAAACAAAAGGATGAAACGTTTGATCCATCCTCTTGTATTTTACCAACCCTGGGACAGCGGCCAATACAATACTGAGACTGAATAAGTATTCTTTTAATGCTTCGTTCATGGGCGGCGGAACTGAAGGTATTATTGGTCGAGCTTTTGGCAGTCGGGGCACTGGCCGTTTTCAATCCCGCCCATGGTTTGGCTGAGTTTTGCAGACAGGATCGCATCCTGGCTGATCAGGATATCTTTTCCGGTGGCATCCACGCCAACAAGAATAAGCCTGAATTCATTTTTCCTGCCGGGCTTAAGGCCGTAATAAATCCGGATACCCACGCAATTGCCCGGTTTAAGCAGTGACAGGATGGCCCGCTTGTTAAATGCTTCCGAACCAGGAATCATCAGAAGGGGAAGCATCCTGGCTACAGAGTCTCGCTGGCTCCTGAATGCCTCCTTGTATTTGGCAATCGTGCTTTCATCAATAAAATGATTTATTTTGTCAAGACCGGAACTGTCGGCAGGGATGTCTATCAGCACCTGGTTTTTGTTGGCCGCGTTGTTACAGGAGACAATTACGAGGCTGGAAAATGCGGTCACAGCCAGTAGAATAAAAAAAGCCAGGGTGTTTTTTGAGCGTTGCATAACGGGGTTTTTTTAGTTAATTATTTAAAAATACCCATATCCCCTGTACCGCATTTGCGTAGAACTACTTAAATTGTACGATGGCACTACCTGCTTTTTTCAGTAAATGACTCCTTGCCGGGAATTAGGAATTAGTTCATCTTTGTTTTTGAAACGGATAAGCGCTGCCGTCTCCCGCCCCATGAAGCTCACCTGCAGATTTTTGTAACCAAAAAACTTGTGTCATGAAACAGCCCCACGCCACCTACCGCCCTGCCAAAGCGGATACCCCCTCTTACCTCCGCCCTTTAACAAAACCCGTACTGGGGGATTCAATCGAAGTGGTTGAAATCTATTACCGCGAACGTATCCTTTCTTTTACTGCGATGATGGAACAACTCAACGTGCTGGAAGATGCACCCGAAATTGAATTTCTTTGCCGGGACATTATTGAATGCAGGCAAAAGATCCGCCAGCTCCGGTCTCCAAAGGACGTGTCCGCCTGACTGGTATTTGCCACCTTCTTTTTACTACCGTATCAAACCCCTCAACCACCTAAGAGCGCCCGGCTACCCACCGGCGCTTTTTTTTAGCTGTGAAGCGGCCGGCCAGACTAACGCCATTGTATATATGCTAGGAGAAGTTCCTCCGTCTGATAATTTTAAAATAATTTTCCCTGCTCGCCGGGCCGGCGGAACAGGGCTGTGTTCAGGCTCCAGTCCTCTTCATTCATGCCATATAATTTCCCGTATTTTTTATATTGCTGGGCGACCAGGTCGGCGATGCTCCCTTCTCCGCGCATACGCACGCCAAACCGCGAATCATTTACTTTCCCGTCATGACTTTGTTCAATCAGGTGCCATACCTTATCTGCGCGGTCAGGAAAGTTTTTATACAGCCAGTCATGGAACAATAATTTGACAGACCCGTTCAGCCGGATAAATGTATAGGCGGTAAATGTTGCCCCGCTATCCCGCGCGGCTTTCATGATCCGCTGCATCTCATGCTCGTTCAGCCCGGGTATCATCGGTCCCATCATCACCCCCATGCGTACGCCGGCACTGCTCAGTTCTTCTATCACTTTAAGTTTCTGCCTGGCGGTGGTGGTCCGCGGTTCCATGACCCGTCTCAGGTCTTCATTGACCGAGGTGATGGATACCATCGCCGATACCAGGTTGCGGCTTGCCATTTGTTCCAATATATCCTTGTCTTTCAGGATCCATGAATTTTTGGTAAGTATACCTACCGGCTGGTTGAATTCGAGGCAGACTTCGAGCAGTCCGCGGGTGAGCCGGTACCGCTGCTCTGCAGGTTGGTAACAGTCGGTGTTGCCGCTGAGCATAATGGGCCGGCAATCCCATTTGGGATGCATCAGGAATTTCCTAAGCAGCTGCGGGGCATTTTTTTTTACGATTATCTTCTGCTCAAAATCCAGCCCGGCGCTGTATCCCCAGTATTCATGGACATTCCTGGCGAAGCAATAAATACAGCCATGCTCACACCCGGCATAGGGGTTCATGCTGTAACTCATTCCCACATCCGGGCTGTCTATTTTATTGACGATACTTTTTGCTTCCTGTTCGATGTACTGGGTGGCGAGCGGCCGTTCTTCCCAGTCGTCAATCCCTTCCGGGTTTTCCCGGCTTTGTTCCGTGCTGAGGAAACGATTGCGCGTATTTATCTGCGCGCCCCTTCCAGCCTGGTACTGGTCGGCTTCCGCTGGTTGCCTGGCCGTAACTTTAAAATGATCCTGCGGTAATTCTTCCGTCATGTTCCTTTTATTTTCCTGTGGTTGCCATCAAATTCATCCAAACAAATCCCCCTGGCGGGTACTGACCGGCAGGTTCATGAACGCCATCCGTTTCAGGATCTGGTAGGGTTCCCCACTAAGCGCCCTGCGCCGCAGCAGCAACATACCGTCAGCCATAAAACGGCCTGAAAAATGTTGCCTGCTGTACTCCAGCCATCCTTTTTCATATTGCCAGGGAAGGAGCCGCGTCGCCAGCGGAATGTGCGGCTCCTCCATAAAGTGCGGTTTGTGATCGGTATTCAGCCGCAACAATGCCTGGAATGGCTTTATCTCCTTCACCAGTTCCCGGACGGGTTCCCTGGTCGCCACCCGGATAAACAGGCTGTGGGAAGGATAGCTCCCGAAATCCCGGCATTCCACTTTAAAGGCGGGGAAGCCCATGGCTACCCTACTCAGCCGTCCGAGAACACGCTCCTCCATCATTGCGTACTGTTTAAAATGCACCAGGGTAACATGCGCGTTCCCGCGTGTGGGTGCTGCTATGCCGTATTTGCTGCAAAACACTTCCCGTACGGTTTTGATTTTATCCCGTAAGTCCTGGTGCGGACTAATTACGAGCTGGTACTCGTTAATCGCATAACCCGGCAGCGTAATCGGAGATGGTTTCATAACTTACTGTTTTAACGGTTTGTGTCAAAAGCCTGACCCGGGCAATAAATCATAGACCTGCATGCGTTTCCAGGCTTCTCCCGGGTTATCCCGGCACCGGAGTTGCACCTGCTGAACCGAAAAAGTTCCGGTAAGCAGCCCGGCTGGCATGCGCATCGCTGCCGGGTCTGCATAGATGACAGGCGGACCGCCCGATGCGCGGATAAAATCATCCACGACTTTCAATGGGGTCAGCAAGGCGCGGAAATCTTCCGGATAAAGAATCCGGCAGGCGGTTGCAGCAACATTTTGTTCCACGCTGAATGTGAACGCCCTTGTACCCCCATAAATGCGCTGCAGCCACCGCAGCAGGGTCGGCTCCATCGCTGCCGGTCCGGAAAATGCAGCGATCTGAAACGCTTCCGGATGTCGTCCGGCCGACCCTGTAATCGTTTTTTCGTTGCCCCAGCCATCGTTAGGAACCGCCACTGCCGCCATCATGGCCAGCAGCACGTATGCTGAACCTGAACCTGTTTCCTGAACCAAGGAATGGTTACAATCCTGCTGCCAGTTTACCATGCTTAAATTGTTAGCATAAATATACTAAATAAATTAGTAATACTGCCCCTTTCCCAATCTTTCCGGCGAATATGGGCTGAACAGCCTTTTCCCATCTACCTGCTATACCGTATATTTATTGCTTAACCTGAAAACATGCTTAAACTATTGACTTATTGCAGTACCCTCTTCCTCCTGGCCACCGTCTCCGCCCAAACAGTAACCGCCATCAAATGCGGAAAGCTGCTGGATACCCGCACCGGCACCATCAGTACCAACCAGCTCATCCTCGTCCGTGGCAACAGCATCGAAAGCATTGGGCCAGCAGGCAGTAACCGGGTTAAGGCCGATACCACCATCGACCTGTCCGCCTATTTTGTACTACCCGGGCTTATCGACTGCCACACGCACGTGCTGCTACAGGGCGATATTACCAGCGAAGACTATGATGTTCAGCTGCTGAAAGAATCTACGCCTTACCGGACCCTCCGCGCGTCGCGCAGCGCACGTATCGCCCTGGAAGGCGGTTTCACCACCATTCGTGATCTGGAAACCGAGGGAGCCATGTACGCCGACGCGGATGTAAAAAGAGCCATTAACAATGGCGTCATCCCCGGGCCGAGAATGTTCGTCTCCACGCGCGCCATCAATACCGTCGGCCATTATCCCATCCTGGAAAAGGACAACAACTGGGAGCTGAACCTGCCCAAAGGCATCCAGGAAATAAATGGGGCCGATGAAGCCCGCCGCGCAGTCCGGGAACAGCTGGCGCACGGCGCAGACTGGATTAAAATATATGCTGACCGGGGATATTACCAGCTTCCCGACGGCAGCTACCGCAGCCGGCCGAATTTTACGGCGGCAGAAATTGCTGCCGTTGGCGACGAGACCATTTCATCGGGTAAAAAGCTGGCTGCCCATGCCGTAACCCGCGATGGTATCCTCGCCGCAGTCAATGCTGGCGCAGCATCTATTGAACACGGCTTTGGAATGGACGATGAATGTATCCAGCTGATGGTGAAAAAGGGCGTATACTGGTGTCCCACTATTTATGTCTGTGATTATGTAGCGGAAGGGCGGGCGAAAATGGGCGCCCCTATCAATAAGAAATTCATGCAGACCCTGCCTGCCCTTTTCAAAAAGGCGCACGATGCAGGTGTAAAAATTGCCTATGGTACAGACATCGGCGGCTACAGCTGGGATGAACCCGAAGGGAAAGATTTTGAATATATGGTGAAGTATGGCATGACACCGCTGCAGGCCATCCAGACGGCCACCACTACCGCCGCGGCATTGCTCGACCTCGAGGGGAAGGCCGGCGAACTGAAACCCGGCAGCTTCGCAGACATCATCGCGGTAAGGGAAGACCCGTTACAGCATATCCAGTCCCTCGAACAGGTGCGCTTCGTGATGAAGGAAGGGGTTGTCTATAAAACTCCGGGTAAACAGTAAATATCGATTATTCATCTGCGTTAGTACCACTGACTGGCCTCACCGGCTGGTCAGTTTTCGCATACGCCAGCCGCGTCAGCAATTCCGGCAGGTAGTAACCGTCTGCCCCGAGCGATGCCACGGTTTCTGCTGCCTCCAGCTTCAGGAAGCCATCGGCCTGCACTAGCTCGCTGCCGGCCAGGATGTCAGTGATCGAACCAATCACAAGGAAGGTGCGGTTTATGGCGATGGGAATGATCTCTTCCAGCCGCAGCGCGTACTTCACCCGGCTCTCCAGCACGAACGGCGCCCGGCAGCCGGCGGTAAACAACGGGGTTAATCCGACCGCGGCAAATTCACTTACTCCTGCCGCATATTTCGCACTGGTCTGGTGAGCGGCTTCCACAATCGCCGGGTGGATATGGTTAATGGTATACACGCCCGTGGCCCTGATATTGTCCAGGGTATGGTGCGACGCTTCCAATGGCCGGTTGATGAACCCCACCAGGGCAGGGTTGGAACCGAGGTGGATGATACTGCTGAATATGGCGAGGTTCGGGTTGCCGTTTTCATCAGCCGTACCAGCAAGGCTTACCGATTTGTAGCCCGTTAAACTATTGATGAAATTGGACCGGTAGAACCGCTCCCAGCTTGTGATATGGTTTGCCGTGATGTGCTGCAGCATCAAAACCCAACACGGGTGCCGGCGAATTGTTGACTTTCGCTCTTTTTTCCCCCGGATCCCAGCCCCTTTACCGGTAATTTGAGTGGTTTCACCGGGAAACCCGGCAGCACTAAAATATTCTACCTTCCCGTCCGTCTTCCTTCCTATAACATGGACGACACACTCACCATACCGGGGCCAATGACAGCAGCGCAAAAAAATAACCTTACCGGCATCATCAACACATACAGCCGCCGGCTGCTGGGTTTCATCCGAAAACGGGTTGCCAATGAAGCCGATGCGGAAGATATTCTGCAGGATGTCTTCTACCAGTTCATCGGAAACACCCGGCCCGTTGAACAGCTCACTGCCTGGCTGTTTACCGTTGCCCGGAATAAAATCACTGACCGGCAGCGGAAAAGGAAGCCGGAGTCGCTGGAAGAACTGTTTGGCAGTGGTGAGGAAGATATGGGGTTCGACTGGCAAGACTTCGCCTTCGATGACAGCGGCAACCCGGAAACGGCCTATCTCCGCACTTTATTCTGGGAAACCCTCAACACCGCGCTGGCAGAATTACCCGCGGAACAGCGCGAAGTATTCGTGCTGCATGAAATTGAAGGTGTGCCATTTAAAGAAATCGCCGAAACCAGCGGCCTTACCGTAAACACCTTAATCTCAAGGAAACGATATGTTGTGTTGCACCTCAGGGAACGGCTGCGTGTGCTCAAAGAAGAATTACTGAATTATTAAACATGTACAAATCTGGATTATGAAAAGAGGAAAATGGTTTTTGAAAAAAGGACTGACCGTGCTCCTGGTAGCCACTGGCGCCGTGTTACTGTTTGGCTTTATCGTGATGACACTGTGGAACGCCATTTTACCGGCTGTTATCCATGCAGGCACCCTTACATTTGGCCAGGCACTCGGCCTGCTTGTACTAAGCAAAATTCTGTTTGGCGGATTTCGCGGTCCCTGGCGCGGTGGCCCGGGCAGCCGCTGGAAACAGGGTATGAAAGACCGGTGGTTGCAGATGACCCCGGAAGACCGGGAGAAATTCAAGCAGGACTGGAAAGGCCGCTGTGCAGCCTGGAAACGGCCGGTAGAGGAAGCGCCGGGCGGAGAAGGCCCCGCCTTCTGACGGGTTGCCGGTTACTACCGGTATGGACTAACCGAACTGCATGACGGTGATTCCCCTCACGGGAAGCACCGTTTTGCCATACATCCCAAACACACAGATTATGGAAATCCTGGTATTTAAAACTGATGTCAGCAGCCGGAACGGCATCAACCGTATCGCCCCGCTGTTAGAAGACCTCGGCGGAGTGAAGCGCTGGAACTTAGATCTTAATGATGCAGATTTCATACTTCGCATCGAAGCCTCGGGCACCACGGCCGCACTGGTGGAACAGCGGCTGCGCGCCGCCGGTCACTTCTGTGAAGAACTCCCGGACTGAACCCATCCCGCTTATACAGCAGGTACCACCGCAGCCGTTTCTGCAGCCCGGTTTTTTGCCGCCCCGTATTCACTGATGAGCTCCGCTACCAGCGCTGTCCACCCCGTCTGGTGGCTTGCCCCCAGTCCTTTCCCGCTGTCTCCGTGGAAATACTCGTAAAATAAAACCAGGTGCTCATTGCCGGGCTGCTGGTAAAACCAGTTGTATTCCCCATACAATCGACGCTTGCCGGCCGCATCTTTTTCAAAAAGGCTGATCACTCTTTCTGTAAGAGCATTCGCCACATGCTCCAGGTTCATCTTAACGCCCGATCCCACGGGGTATTCCACCAGCAGACTGTCTCCATAAAATTCGCCGTATTTGCGAATCGACTGTATAATCAGGAAATTTATAGGGATCCACACCGGTCCGCGCCAGTTGCTGTTGCCCCCAAACATATCCGATGTGGAATCACCGGGATCGTAGTGAATGCTGTACACGATGCCATCCACCGTCACCGAGTACGGGTGGTCCTGATGGTATTTGGATAACGCGCGGATACCGCCATCCGACAGGAACCCTTTCTCATCGAGGAGTCGTTTCAGCAGGGCTTCCAGCCTGTCGCGCGGCACCAGCGAAAGCAACAGCTCTTCGCCGTCACCTCTTTCTTCGTTGGGCCAGAATTTTTTATTTTTCTTGCGGTACTGTTCGAACCAGGTGATGCGTTTTTTAAAGTCGTCCAGTTTGTTCAGTGTCTTCTTGCTAATCGTGGATACGGCATAGAGGGAGGTGAGTCCTACAATAGACTGTATCCGCAGCGGCATGGGGTCTGCTCCCGTTACACAAAGCACATCATAAAAGAATTTGTCTTCCTCGTTCCAGAGCCCATGTTCATTCAGGGCTTCGGCCACCAGTACAAAGTGTTCAAAGAATTTGGTGGCAGTATCTTCGAAAGCCGCGTCGTGGGTGGCAATTTCCAGGGCTATATCCATCATGTCCAGGGCATACGTGCCCATCCAGCTGGTACCATCGGCCTGCTCCAGCTGCATTTCACCGGAGAAATGGAAGCTGCGGTTGAATACGCCAATGTTATCGAGGCCGAGGAAGCCCCCTTCAAAGATGTTGTTGCCGTGTACGTCTTTGCGGTTGATCCACCAGGTAAAGTTGATGAGGAGCTTCTGAAAAATTTTCTTCAGGAAAACGATATCTCCCACGCCGCCATTCTGTTTCTTTTCGATGTTATATACCTGCATAGCTGCCCATGCCTGGACAGGCGGGTTTACATCGCTGAAGTTCCATTCATAGGCCGGCAGCTGGCCATCCGGCTTCATGTACCACTCGCGCATGACCAGCAGCAGTTGGTGTTTGGCAAAATTGGGGTCGGCCACTGCCATGGAGATGCACTGGAAGGCCAGGTCCCAGGCGGCATACCAGGGGTATTCCCATTTGTCGGGCATCGAAATGATATCCTGGTTTTTAAGGTGTTTCCAGTCGTTGTTACGGCCCGTCATTTTTCCCACGCTCACGGGGGTAATCCCGTCATCAGTAGAGAGCCAGCGCTCTACGTCAAAATGATAGTATTGTTTGCTCCACAACAGCCCGGCCAGTGCCTGCCGCTGGATGTTGGCCATATCGCTGCTGGCGCCCCTGGGAAGAATTGCCGCATAATAATCGTTGGCCTCTTCCCGGCGGGTGATAAAAATATTTTCAAAGCCGGAGACAAAGGGATTGTCGATGTCTTTGTTGCTCAGCCGGCAGTAGATGGTTTTGGTTTCCCCGGCTGGGATTTTAAGCTTGTACACGGCGGCAAACTTGGTCCCGGATTTTTTATTCCTCAGCGCAGCGGTATTAACCCCCTGGATGATCGCATCGTGGAACGCATCTTTCACGAAAATGGATTCGTTGGGTACGTTGGTTATTTTTTCAGTATTGGTTTCATTCTCGGTGAAGAGGCGATCGTTGGCCGGCTGAAAATAAAAGAAATAATTGTCCAGCCGCTCGTGTTCAACGCGCACACTGGTCTTATTGACGGCCGTGAGCACCGGTTTTTTTTCAAGACCGCCGTAATTCCAGCGGGTATAGAACCAGAGCGTGGGAAGCACCGTGATATCGGCCGAGCGGGTGTAACGGTTGGTGATGTCAATTTTAATAAAGATGTCGTGCACACCCTGTTTGGCATAGGTGAAGTGCACATCAAAATACTGGTTGTTGTCGAATACGCCGGTATCCAGGATTTCATACTCCGGGTCTTCGCGGTTGCGGCGGCGGTTTTCTTCTTTTAATTTTTCGTAGGGAAAAAGCTGCTGGGGGTATTTGTATAAAAACTCCATGTAGGAGTGGGTGGGAATATTATCCAGGTAATAATACAGCTCTTTTACGTCTTCCCCGTGGTTGCCCTGGCTGTTGCCGAGCCCAAACAGTCTTTCTTTGAGTATGGGGTCTTTGCCGTTCCAGAGGGCTACGGAAAAACAGAGGTTCTGGAAATAGTCAGAAATGCCGCCCAGCCCGTCCTCACCCCAGCGGTAGACCCGGCTGTGGGAATGGTCGAACGGGAAATAATGCCAGGCGTCGCCGTTGGAACTGTAGTCTTCCCGCACTGTTCCCCACTGTCGTTCACTCAGGTACGGGCCCCATTGTACAAGCGGTATTTCGCGGGTCGCGTTCACCGCCAGGCGTTGGTGTTCTGCTGTCATGTTTACAATTTACGATTCGGCAGTTGCGCGTTGGCATAGCCGTTACATTATCGGTACCGGATTACAAACCGCAGCCGGGGTAGACGATACACGGCAGGTGCAGGCGACTACCCGGCTAACGAGGCAAATTTAACCATAATGAGTCAATGCTTTTACTGGTATTTCGGCAGGAGGTCGGCCAGGATTTTCTCATCTGCCGCTGTGAGGGCCCGGGAAGAATCGGCCTGTACAAAATGCAGCTTGAATGAATACACCGCTGCTGCGCTGTCGCTGGTATTATAGCCGATGATACGCAGTGCCTGCATGGGGTTGAAGTTGGGAGGTACCTGGGTGAAGGTGGTATCGTACCAGTAGCCAAAACCTTTGGTGGACAATTCATGCCAGGGAAAATTCCGGTTGGGGTCCACTTTGCGGCCCGGAGCAATATCAGCATGACCGATAAAGTTGGCGGTGGGAATGTTGTAGGTTGTTTTGAGATGGGCCAGCAGTCGCAACAGGCTGTTGAGCTGGTCCACGGTAAAAGATTCAAAGCCATTATTGTCGATCTCTATGCCGATGCTGTTGCTGTTGATATCGGTGCTGCCTCCCCATTTCGCAATACCGCCGTGCCAGGCACGCAGGTAATCGTTCAGCATATGGTGGATGGTACCGTCTTTACAGATGACGTAATGGGCGCTCACTTTGGAGGCTGCAGTGGTAAAGGTTTTCAGTGTTTGTTCGCAGCTGTTCTGCGCCGTGTGATGAATGATTACATAATTAGGCTTGCGGAGATTGAAGTTGGTGGTGCCGGCGGTATGGGGTCCGTCGTTCAGCGAATCCGCGGGAGGTAAGCTGCGCAATTCTTTGGCGAAGGCCTTTGCCTGCTGCCGGTAAATTTTATTGCTGCTGTGGTACGGGTTACCCGCACAGCCGGGCAGTACGATCACAAAGAGGGTCACCAGGAGCATTGAAAGGAAAACAAAACGGCGCATGAAAAGTATAGTTTTTGTAAATATACGCATCCGCTTTGTTAATCGGTGGCAGTGACAAGCCCTGCCGCTTCAACTCAATTATACTACCGGTAAGGTATAGCCGTTATTTATTACGGTAGCGCTGCGTGACCGGAGGTTAAAAAGACCCGCCAGCAGGCGATAGCTTTCCAAACGGTCTTCCCGTGTTTCAGAAAAGGTAGCGGCCATGATTTCATTGACGTGCAGCTCTTGTGCGAGCGCGGTGATGCTTTCTTTTACCACATCCGGCGTGCCCATGATGGTGCGCTGGCGGTTGAACAGTACGCGTTGCCATTCAGCCGGGGAATAATTGTAGTTTTTTGCCGTGCTGTAATCGGGCATGTCATCCATGCGGCCCTGTTCAAAACCAAGCAGTCGGTAATCCATCACTGCTTGTGTACGGGCCGCTTTTTCTTCGCTGTCCGAGCAGAAAACAAATACGCCGGCATTGGCCATCGGCCTGGCCAGGCGCGGGGAGGGCCGGAAGCGTTCGCGGTACGCGGTAACGGCGGCGGCACCCCCGACGGGGTTGATGAACTGGGCATAGCCGAGTGCGATGCCGGCGTGGGCGGCGAGGTAGGCGCTTTCGCCGCTACTGGTGAGCATCCAGATAGCCGGGGCGCTGGCAATTTTAGGGATGGCGCGCACTTTACCATGGGCATTTGCGTCGCCGGGTGTATCGGTCAGGAAGTTTTCCAGGTCGGCCAGCTGGTCTACATAGTTTTGCGGGTCAAAATTATTGGACGGGTTGAGCAGCCGTGCCGTGAGGCGGTCGCCGCCCGGGGCGCGGCCGATGCCGAGGTCGATGCGGCCGGGGTACAGGGCTTCGAGGAGGCGGAAGTTTTCTGCCACTTTGAGGGTACTGTGGTTGGGCAGCATGATGCCGCCGGAGCCCAGCCGGATATGATGGCTTTCCGCAGCCAGGCGGGCTATCAGTACTTCGGGAGCCGCACCTGCGATGCTGAGGATGTTGTGGTGCTCGCTGATCCAGTAGCGGGTGTATCCCAGGTCATCGGCCAGTTTTACCAGCTCCACCGATTCCTGCAGGGCGTCATAGGCATTACTTCCCCTGCGGATGGGGATTTGGTCCAAAACACTCAATTCAATTTCCATGGTTTAATAACAGCCCCGGGCGCCGAAAAGTTTATGAACCGGGCAGCAGCAGAAAGCCCGGCACCGTTGCGTCGCACCCGTATACAGCAGCTCGCCGATGAGCAGTTGGCAAAAAATCAAAAATGTGGCATGGGTTTTAAAAAAGCGGACCAGTGGAATCAATTCCACACCTGGTAAAAAGTGTTTAGGCCTAACCGTTATAATCTGTTTTAATTCTCCCGAAATGAAACCGATTTTCCAATACTGGGAACTTATTCATGGTGCCGGGCGTATTTACAGGCTGTAACCACACTGGCATGCCATTTGGAAATCACTAATTGGTTTTTCATAGGATATTGGATTAAAACGGGACTGGATTTTTATCCTGGTCCCTTTTTTTTTGATCGTATTGCAGCTCCCTCATCCAATATTACGTTAGAAAGCGCACTATTGTATTTCGATCCCATTCTACCGCAACGTCACTGTTGCGAGGTGTTGCCGGGAAGTCATAAACCAACGTCCGTAAAATATACAGAAACCAATCTATTCCGCCGACCAAATCCCCCGATCCTCTTCACCTTTTTGCGGAGAATTTTTTAAGTAGGAATTATTCTATTGCAGGATGAAAGTATTTCCGGACAATATCTTAAATGACAGGGTGAATACGGTGTAACAATCATAAATGTGGCCGCTGACATGCGGCCATGAATAATGCCCCAATGCTGTTTACATCTTTGCACAACAGATCAGCACCGAATGCCCCGAAAATGGCTGTCTTCGTTTTCGGGACGCTTTTTTTGCTACTTTTTTGGCGAAACAAAAAAGTATGAAAGGAAATCGATACCCCACATAACCGTTTGAAACCGTTGCCCGGAAATCTTAACTCACCTTCCGAAAAATATATTGAAACCCGATCAAAGCCGCCGACCAGATTCCCGCGGTCCTTCACCTCTTTGCACAACAGATCAACAGCGAACCCCCCGAAAACGGCCGTCTTCGTTTTCGGGGCGCCTTTTTTGCTACTTTTTTGGCGAAACAAAAAAGTAGAAAAAAAAATGACCGTTTGAAACCGTTGCCGGGAAATCATATCACTCCCGTTCAGAATCTATCAAGCGAATTCGTCAGAATATTTACGATTGTTTGTATACGTTAGTGAAAGTTTAAAAGGTGTTATCCAGAATAGCTCCTGGTGATGACAAAAGGTTTGCCGTACAAGTGTGCGACGCAACGATGCTCAGCAGCGGCCTCATGCCCGGCCCTAACATAATCTCACTGTTTCAGCCGGATATAAATCAGCTTGATGCTCTTTTTATCGGTCTCCCGCTCGTCGATATCGAAACGGCCAAGGGATTTAATCAATGGCGTCAGTTTCACAAAACCATAATTGCGGGGGTCGAAGTCGGGCTTCTTTTTTAACAGCAGCGCCCCCACTTCGCCCAGGAAGGCCCACCCGTTCTCATCCGCCAAATCGCCAATGGTAGCGGCTATCAACTGTATCACTTCCTTATCGGCTTTGGGCTGTTCTGCCGCCTTAACGGGCTTGGCCGTCTCTTCATTTACCGCAACGGTCTCCGCGCTGAACGAGGCAATGATCTCGAGGTATACGAACTTATCGCACGCCACAATGAACGGGCCCGGTGTCTTCTTCTGTCCGATGCCAATCACCATCATCCCCGCCTCCCGCAACCGGGTAGCCAGCCTGGTGAAATCGCTGTCACTGCTCACGATGCAGAAGCCGTCGGCCCGGCCGGAGTAGAGAATATCCATCGCATCAATGATCATCGCCGAATCGGAAGAGTTCTTTCCTCTTGTATAACTGTACTGCTGTATTGGGGTGATGGCGTTCTCCAGTAAAACCGTCTTCCAGCCGCTGAGGGTGGGCTTTGTCCAGTCGCCGTATATCCGTTTGAAGGTAGGCGTGCCGTACTTGGCAATTTCCTCCATCATGCCTTTCACATGCTTGTACGGTATATTGTCGGCATCTATCAGCACCGCCAGCCGCAGGTCCCTGTTCCTTTCCATACGTAAATGTAAGGGTTAACGGCATTGCATACGTGCAGGAACCGGGTGAACCTGGGAGGTACCCGGTATAACGGGATAAAAAATGCACCTGCCGGTAGATGGCCTGTGCTTCCTAAGGATGACGGCGGTAATGGTGCCTGGACACCCGGCGGTGATGGCGGACTACCCGGCGGTCCTGCGCTGCCCGGCGCTGGTGCAGTTCATGGTCTTCCCGGGCCGCTGCCCGGTGAGCGGCGACGGCCTCGCGGTGGTCCTGGCGGGCCCTCGCCGGCTGCCCTGACAGCGCATGCTGCACGGAGGCCACATTTTTATCATGTTCCCTGATCACGTCATGGCGCATTTCATTTTTTTCATGCGTTACGGTTTGGCCGAAGGCGCAGGCGGCGAACAGGCATCCTGCTGCCATCATCATACATACTTTTTTCATGTTGCTGTTGTTTTTACGGAAAGCAAATTCGTTGTCAACGTTATTAACCATAAAATGGTGCCAGCCGCGATGACATGAGCAGCGTACTGATCTCGTGTGGATTATATTTTTTTCCCGCCGGGGGAAAGGTAAATTGTAGAAAATTATCTACCAGTGGGGAGTAACCGAAATTAGCCCTGCCGGCGCAGCGGCCGGTCCGGGTCAACGGTGCGGGTGTGCCGAAAAAATGGCAAAAATTCCGGACTCTATTAACCAATTAACCCTTTACCTTTAAAGCCGCCAAACCAGCCATCATGACTACCAGAATCATCCAGCTTGCTTTTGCCATCCTGTTCTGCCTGCCGCTTACTGCCCAGGACCTCGCGGGGAAAGCCAATGCGTTCCTTACTTCCCTAAGTGACAGCCAGCGTACAAAGGCGCTCTACCCGTTTGACACAACCGAGCGGCTCCGGTTCATGTATGTGCCACTGGACGACCGGAAAGGGCTTTCGCTGAACGACATGACAGCTGCACAGGAGGCCCTGGCCATGGATTTACTAAAAACCAGTATCTCCGGCGAAACCTATAAAAAGGTGCGGTCGATCATGTTGCTGGACAACGTACTGAAAGATATGGAACACCGGAAGCCGGAGGATCATTTCCGGGATCCGAAAAAATATTTCCTGACAATCTTCGGTATTCCCTCACCATCGACTACCTGGGGATGGCGCTTCGAGGGTCATCATGTAGCCTTTCATTTTTCAGCTGATAAAAATGTACTGGTTGCCGGCACCCCGTCTTTCCTCGGCGACAATCCCGCTATCGTACTGCAGGGCCCGCATAAAGGCGAGGAAGTGCTGAAGGAAGAAACAGATAAAGGGTTTGCACTCCTGCATGCGCTCACGCCGGCGGAATTGCAGAAAGCCGTAACCGACACAGCGGCCCCCAATGAAATTATTACCGGGGCCAGTCGCAAAGCCATGATCGACCACCCCGCCGGCTTAAAGTACACAGACATGACGCCGGCTCACCGGCAGCAGTTGCTGCAGTTGCTGGACCTGTACGTGCACCGGTATACAAAATTATTCGCCGGCCGGATGCTGAAACAGATCCAGCAGGCAGGGCTGGATAACCTGTGGTTTACCTGGGCAGGCTATACCACCCAGCAGCTGGGCAAGCCTTATTATTACCGGATACAGGGTCCGACCCTGATCATCGAATATGATAATTCACAGAATAACGCCAATCATATCCATACCGTTATCCGCGACCTGACCGATGACTTCGGCGGCGATATACTGCTGCAGCATTACCGGGAAAGTCACTGACCGCGCGTCAGCCAACCCGCTGCGAAGCTGCTTTGCGCGCCTGACCCCGATAATTGTTAAAGCCCTGTTAGGGTTTAATCAATGTCGGCTCCCCGTCATATCCCCCTTCTCCCGTCGCTGTAATTTTACTTTTCCTGTAAATCCAAACAACAGGGCACCCGTATATGTTACTAATTAAACAATGCATATCATGAAACAAATTCTTGCCTGCTTTTTGATAGCCGGGTCCGTAATGGCCGGCAGTTGCGGCTATTCGCAAAGTAAACAGTATCCTCAGCCACCGGTTGTAAAGAAACAGGTTGCTTATCCCATGCAGCTTTCTGATGCAGCATGGAAAGCCAGGCTGACAGCGGACCAGTATTACATCCTCCGGGAACAGGGTACCGAAAGGCCTTTTACCGGTAAATACGACCATTTTTATCAGAAGGGAACCTATTATTCGGCAGCTTCATTACAACCGGTCTTTAGTTCTGATGCCAAGTTTGATTCGGGGACGGGCTGGCCCAGTTTTTTTGCCCCCCTGAAGCCGGATGCCGTGAGGCTGGTGGCGGATAACAGCGATGGTATGGAGCGGCTGGAGGTGGTGGACAGCAAGACCGGCTCCCACCTGGGGCATGTTTTTGATGATGGTCCCGCCCCTACGGGCAAACGGTATTGCCTCAATTCCGCTGCACTGATTTTTGTGCCGGAAGGCGGCGCTGCTCCGACCCAGTCCAAGTGATCGTAGTTCGTTAAGAAATTGAAAAAAAAAATATATGAAGCTATTTATTGTTTTCCTGTTTTTTGCTGTGTCGGTAGTTGCGTGTGCGCAACCGCAGAATAATAAGATCATCAAGTTGCCAACATCGGTTACCCCTTCCGCCAATGAGGCTACTGCTTATTTTTCCGAAGGATGCTTCTGGCATGCTGAAATTGTATTCCAGAGTCTTACGGGTGTGCGGGATGCCGTGTCGGGCTATGCCGGGGGAACCGATACCCATCCTGATTATGAAAAGGTAGCCAGCGGTGAAACCGGTCATGCTGAAACAGTGCAGGTGTTCTATGATCCTTCAAAAATCAGCTACAGTGATCTGGTAGCGGCTTTTTTCGCCAGCCAGGATCCCACCCAGGTGAATCGCCAGGGTAATGATGTGGGCACCGAATACCGGTCCATTGCTTTTTACCAGACGCCGCAGGAAAAGCAGGTGATTGAAAATGCGATCAGTAAGCTGTCGGCCTCCAAAAAATACAGTGCAAAGATTGCTACCCAGGTTGTGCCTCTTACCCATTTTTATCCCGGGGAGAAATACCACCAGGAATATATTTACCACAATCCGGACAACCCCTATGTGAGAAACGTGTCCATTCCCGATTTCCTGGAGTTCAAAAAGGAATTCAAGGGAAGTTTTAAGCCATAAGTCGGGGTTAGCAGGTCACCGGCCGGGAACGCATAAGCACCTCCGTTTGCAAAACTTTATTTATCTTTAAGCCATGGCAGAAAAAAAGCTCTCCAGGAATACGGTGATGCGGGTAGCAGAGACTGCCCTTAACCCGAAAAACCGGCTGCATGTCATTTCCCGCGATGGCAAGTGGGTGATCAAGAAAGAAGGCGGTAAGCGGGTGCTTGGTATCTATCCTACCATTGACGAGGCCATTGAAATTGCCAAAGCAAGCGTTAAATCGGGTAAAACCGACGATGCCATTGTCCATGACCTCATGGGCCAGCCTGCACAAAAAATTGTGTAATGCCGTTTGAGTCGAACGTCTACATCAACTGTCCTTTCGATAAGTACTACGTTCCGCTCCTGCATCCACTTATTTTTACTATTCTGTATCTGGATCTCAACCCACTGGTTGCGGAAACGAAGTCCTCCGGCCAGGTGCGGGTAGAACAGATTAAAAAACTCATTCGAAGGTCCCGTTTTTCCATCCACGACATCTCACGCAGTGAAGCGCTCCAGGGTAAGGATTTGCCCCGCTTCAATATGCCTTTTGAAATGGGGCTCGACTTCGGCTGCCAGGCTTTCGGGAAAGGAAAAATGGTATTCAAGAAATCGCTGGTGCTGGAAAAGACCCGGTATCACTACCTCCGGGTAGTATCGGATATCGGGGGGCAGGACATTGAAAACCACAATGATAATCCTGAAGAACTCATCCGGAAAGTGAGGAACTGGTTTGCCGCTGTAAAACACCAGCATGGGCCCAGTCCCACCCTGATCTGGGAAGCTTATAATAACTTTCTCGCCCGCATGTCCGAGCAACTGAAAAAAGAATCTTTTTCTAAAGATGATATTGAGAGCATGCCCGTTTCCAACTTTATTCTATTGGCTAAAAAATGGATCGGACTGCACCGGGACGGAAAGGGCTGACGCAGACATACCGGACCGGCAGATCACCCTAAAAAAGCCCGTTCAACGAAGATGAACGGGCTTTTCTGTACTGCGGCGAATCATTCAACTGGTCGACTCACTTGTTGTGCTGACCATGACCCTGCTTGTTCATGTCGGCTTTATCGGTTTTGTCACCCCCTTGTTTGTCATTTCCCATCTTCTTGTCGTTGCCCGATCCGCCCTGATCAGATTTGGTATTTGACTTCCACTGATCTTCTTTTCCCATCTGTCCTTCATTGCCTACCGACATATTTCCCTTCTGGTCCATGTTGCCCCCTTTATTTCCCTGGGATGAATTGCCCATGGAAGAAGACTGGTTACCGCTTGATCCGGAGCCGGAGCTGTCAGCCCGGTAACTGGGTTGATCCTGCCTGTCCTGCTGTCCTTTACTCTCCTGGGACGAGCCGGTGGAACCGGCGGATCCGGTTTGATTTTTACTGTTGGAGTCCTGGTTGCCAGAACCATTTCCCGATTGATTACTGGTTGTTTTTTGATCGTCTTTCATATAGCTGTTTTTTAAATGAAAAAATCATTGATACCGCTATAAAAGTCAAAAAAATGATGCCGGAATCGACACCTGTTTAGTACCAGTTGAAAATGCGGGCGCGGCCTGGTGGGACGGAAATTTCATGAACATCCTGCGTAACAAAGACCCCTGAATTTTGAGGAAATGCATACCCGGCTCAGTGTCCGAGGTGCTTCAGGCATTGGAGGATGTTGTTGCCTTTACCCAGGGCCATATAAAAAATATCGCCTAGCGCTGCCACTCTTTCAGCCATGTTAAAAATGGTGAACTGAGCCGGATGCAGGCCTTTCTTCACTTCCTTGATCAATACCGGGGCTGACACTTGTGGCTGAATGGACGGGCGCACACTGTAGGCCGATGCGACGGTCTGCCCCTGGCTGTTCTGCAGGAAATCGATATAAATTTTGTTGCCCCTTTTGGCCAGTGATCTTTCCAGGCTGGTAGTGGCGGGCAGGAGTTGTTGAACTTCCGTTGCGATTATCTTTCCGAAGTCGCGCGCCGTTTCATAGGGATATTTTCCGCCCAGCGGAACATAGACATGCATCCCCGACGCGCCGGATGTTTTGCAGTAGAAAGTAGCTCCGGCTTTGTCGAGTACCTGTGCGGTGGCCTGCACGGTTTCCACAACCTGGTCGAATGTATTTTTCTCCGACGGATCGATATCAATGATGAGGTAAGTCGGCTTTCCGGGCTTTTTGTAGGTAGAATTCCAGGGGTTCATCTCAATACAGCCCAGGTTGGCGAGGTAAAGCAGTGTGGCTTTGTCATTGCACAGCGTGTAATGCACCTGCTTACCTGTTGAGGCTGCCTCGAAAGGAACGGTTTTAATCCAGGAAGGGAAATTTTTTCCAGCATCCTTCTGAAAAAATCCTTTGGTCTCGATCCCGTCTGGATTTCGTTTGAGCGACAAGGGCCGGTTGCTCAGGTAAGGAAGAATAACAGGGGCCATGGCATGGTAGTATTCCAGCAGTGCGCGTTTGGTGACCTTATTCTTCGGCCAGAACACCTTGGAGAGATG